>WAQK01000049.1 GCA_015520265.1 Pyrodictiaceae archaeon
AAGGACCGCAGCGGCAACAGCCAGGAGGATTGCCGGGTAAATCCAGGCAGGGATACCTCTCCTACCCGCATGCGTGGTGCTGGTGGTCGTCAGGCCCGTCGTAGAGGTCGTTGCCGTTGTAGTGGTTTCTGTCTGGGGTGTGGTTGTAGTGGCTCCAGGCACATTTATAGTGATGTTGCTCCAGGCGAGGTTGCCAGCATTGTCGAAGCCCATCGCCACAAGAGTATAGGTTCCGGGCTCCAGGCTCACCTCGTAAACACCTCCGGGGCCCGGCTCCAGCAGGGTCTCGGCGGCCAGGGGATCCTCCCCCTTCAGCAGCATTAAGGCCGTGAAGTTGCACCCAGAAACGTCGTCGAGGCATGTGAGCCTCGCCCTGAGCTTGCCCGGCTCGGCCGAGGCGTTGATGCTTAGCTTGGGCGGGTCTGGATCATAGGTTGTAGACGCCGTGTTGGTTCTGACGGGAGGGTTGTAGTCGAAGTAGACGTCGGCATAGGCCCTGACGCTGTCCCCGGGCCTAGCATCACCCAAGAGTCTTAGCTTCAGCGTCACCCATCCCTCCCCCTCGGGCGGGTTCCTGTTGGGGGGCAACGTTATGTTGGTGAATCTCACCGCCACGGCTATTCTACCGTCCTCGACGCTGACGTTGTAGCCGTCGAAGGCCTCGGGATGGCTGGCATCCCACACATCAATGGTGGAGGCGTTAATCGGGCCCTCCAGGTAGATCTTGAGGGTGATGTTATAGGCCGGTGCCGTGGCGTTTGCCAGGTTCTCAAAGTGCACCTGCACATAGATGTCTGAATCAAGGCTCCTCACGTAGGGCGACGGCCTGATGCGGAGCTCGTTGGGATCGGCGCTGAAACTTATCCCGGAAAGGCTGTCTCCATAGGACATCTGGACAAGATGGTACAAGTCCTGCCAGAGAGGTGAGAGCACCCTGTATCCGAGGCCAGTGGTCAAGACAGCGGCTGCAGAGGTCCAGAAGGTTGTTATTGCTAGCTCCTTCATTGCACGGAAGAGGGGCTGCAGGATGGGCAGGTGCATCTCCACATATGTCTTCGTGATGGGGTTATACACGGACAGCTTGCCAGAAAGGATGTAGTAGTGCCACTTCCCAGGGTGGATCAACTTGCCGCCCACGTTTATGACCCTGTCGGTAGTGTAGCCTATGCCTATGTAGAATCCTCCGAACTTCTTGTTCTCGGCGATCTTGATGAGGTTACCGTAAATAGTCTTCCCCTCCTTGCCCAGGAACTCGTACTCGAAGCCTATCAGCGTCTTATAGTTGTCGAGAAGCTTGAGCTTCGGTATCTTTATGGTGGCCAGCTCTTTCAAAACTACCTCCGTGACCTCCCTCCCATTCTGGATGGCCTTCCTCACCTCCCACTTTATCAGCGGGAACTTCTCGATCTCGAATTTGAAGAACTTGTGGAACGTGTGGACGCCACGAGCATTGAGGACCTCCGCCATCATCCTGGCCTCCTTGAACGCCTCCACGCCCGACTCCCAGACCCGCAGAGTGTTCCTACCCGCGATCGCCAGGTTAATCGTTGCCTTCTTGAGCCCGTACTCTAGACCATGCACAGCTTTGCCTATGCTGAGTCCATCCATCAAGAACATCTCCACGTTAGCGGCCACGTAGCCTATGGTCTTCCCGACGGCCTGGTACTCGTTCTCCGTCTCGAGGTCTACGAGGTCAAACGTTACGGCCTTGATGACCCCCTTGCCCAGGCCTATGAGGCCCTGGGCGGATGTCTCCAGGAACTCCTTGGGCTTGAAGAACTCCCTGACATACCATAGGAGCCCGGGCTCCCCGCTCTCGTGGAGGTCTAGGAGTAGGGGTTCAAGCCTCAGCACGCCGCCCCCAGGCCTAATCGCCGTATTGTCGGCCTTGAGCTCTTCGCCGCTGGCCCCGAGGACCATGGCCACAACCGTCTCGTTGTACGTCCAGTTGCCCATGGCCATCTTGAAGGATACGATGTCAAGGTAGTCGGCCAGGTAGGGGTTGCTCTCCCACAGCCTCACCAGCGCGTCGTTCAACTCGTCCTCCGGCATCCTCGCCAGGTTCATCACAATGCTGGCCAGGTAGTCGTTGTACATTCTGAGCGCCGCATCCACGACGAGATGAGGTGCCTCGCTCTCCTTGTACTGGCTCCAAGCCTTCTCCCACAGGGCTGGGGGCAGTGCTGCTATCTCCATGGGTACCGCTCCGTGCGGCGCCCGCTCTAGGCCCAGCTTTCTATAGGGGCTTTCGGGGTCCGCCAGCTCCGCCGTTACCTTCATGTAGATGTCTATCCTCCTAGTCTCCAGGGGCTTAATTTTTAGAACCGTTGCGAAGAAGGGGTCCAGGCTCTCGTTGCCGAGGCCTATAACCTCGTCGGCCCCCTTGACGGTGATGACGGTGCTTCCAGGCAACACTAGGATTCCGTGGATGAACACGGCCTCAGCGTTGCCGATGTTGGTTATGTAGATCGACTCCCTATAGGAGGAGCCTGGCAGTATGAAGGGAGGCATAGAGATGTAGGACGCTGAAAGCCCTAGGCTGACCGGGGAGTCGCCTATCTTGATCGGCTCGTCCTCGGCAACTCCTATCCCCCTCACGGGTAGCGTTTGCCTGGGCCAGTCGAATCCTATTGGGGACCACACATATACGTCTAAGGGTCCCTGGCCCAAGCCCAGTATACCGGTATGGGGTCCCGGATCCCTGGGCTTGAAGTAGAGTCTGATCCTGATCCGCTTGCCCACATCTATGTCAGGCTCCGCTAGTTTCTTCCACAAGGCCTCCCTCAGGCCCTCTTCGTCCAGCCTGAAGGATGGGTCATCTACACGTATATTGTGCCAGGCGATAGCCTCCGACGTGTCGGGGCTCTGGGTGAGCCATATGACCTCGACGTCGACCGCCTTCTCCTCCCCAACGTGGACCTGGCCGAAGTCCACTTCGTCGGGTGTTATGGCCAGGGGGTAGTAGAAGGAGGGTATGAACTTCACCGTGCCGGGATCCTCGATAACCGTCGCCACCCTCACGGCCCTCAGCTCCATATCCTCTACCCTTACCGTGGAACCCGTCTTCACCAGGATGGCGTCCCTCATGGCCTCCAGGTGGGTGCCGTTGAAGGAGTAGGAGGCGTTGAGCCACGCCGAGCTGGCTCCCAGCGCGACGCTCCACCCCTCCCCTTTCTCTAGGGCATCATCGTTGTCCTCGAAGCCTCTGAAGGGGCTTGGTGACCCCAGCTCCATGGTCTCATAATCGTTGAGCAGGTAGGCTACATCCATATAGCCCCGAGGCCTATTTGATAAGGTGGCATACCCGTCGGGCCTGCAGAGTATGGTCTTGGTCCTACCGAGCTCTCCATGCACCTCGCCGAAGAGGTCCTTGTTCAAGCCTATCCTGTTATTGTTCCTGTAGGATCCTATGACCTCCCCCTCCGTGGTCATCAGCGTTATCCATGAGGCTGGAATCGAGGAGCCGGGGGTCGCGGCGTACCAGACAACGTATATCATGTCTCCCGACGCTGAGAGCTGGGCTCCCTGGAAACGGGAATACCTGTCTTCTATAAGGGTCGTGTTGAGGTAGGCCGACCATCTGACAGTGCCGTTAGAGTCTAGAAATACGAGGACGGGTTTCTCGAGGAGCGGTAGCAGCACAGCGTAGCCGTCCCCGGCCTCCGCGAGCCTGAAGGCTTCCTGGTACCTGGGATATATGCCCCCAGTGTAATTTATCAGCGGATATGGGAATTCGAGCTGTGTGGCCCATGAAACACTAAAGTTCCTCTCCACCTTGACCACCACAGCGGAGTCCCAGCCTACGAGGAGGGCGAGAAAGCCCTCATCACCCGTGGGAACGGCTTCGGCTGTAAGGTTGTAGCCTGGAGCGTAGAGGTATGCCGCCTTCCCTATAGTCATGTTTTCCAGGTTCACTGAAGCCAGTATGATCCCCGGCCTTCCGAGGAAGCTTAGAAGCTCGCTTCTATTAGCAAACCTTCTGGCCTCACCGGTAACATAGTCAAAGTATCTGCCCCCCTCTACTATTCTAAAGTTCGGCCATGCCAGGCTGACTTGCGCTACCAGCATTTTGCCGTTGCTGAAGGATACCGCTGAGACGTGTCTACCTCCACTACTAGAGCCGGACAGGGAGGGGTTGATGGTGTTTATGACTTTACCCGAGGCGGCCGCTCCCCTATCAAATACTGCGCCCAGGTCTAGCAGGTATGTCTCGGCGTCCCCACCGTTTAGCCTCGTGACCACTATTGTTTCAGTGGCCCTCCTGTATACGCGGGGCTCACTGTCTTCGTAGACGTTCAGGCTGGGCTGGGATGCCCCGAGGGTGGCTATTATTGTGCCTCCTGGCGTGTCTATGGAGCCTAGGATGAACGAGCGGCCGGATTTGAAGTGCTCTAGGACTGGATATCTGGATCCATCTATCTCTATCTGGAGGCCTCCTCCGGGACGAGTGATGTTATAGTACTGCAGGATCCTGTATCTGACCTTCTTCTCCAGGGTGACGAGGTTCAGGTCGGCTATCACAAGCCTATTGTTATGCCTATTGTATGCATAGGCCCTCACGGTGTCGTCGTGGAGTAGTGTTGTCGCTATTCCCGTCTCCCTCCACTGGTTTTCTGGTAGGTCCTTGAACCTGAAGACTAGGTTCATTATGTGGCTATAGTTTGCCGGTAGATAGTCTCTGGAAGGCTTGATTACTGGGATCTTCTCCACGGTGTTGAAGGCTGGTCCGAGGGCCTCCACGGTCTGCAGGGCTGGGGCTGCGAGGAGGAGGGCTAGCGAGATGAGCGCGTAGAGGGTTTTCGGGGTTCTATTTCTAGCCACCGCTCTCACCTCGAGGCTTGACTGCCGGGTCTGCTCCCCCTTCTGGGGGCTCGGTGCTTCCCTTGTAGATTAGGGTGAGATAGTATCTGCGCTCCGCCCTCAGCACCCTGTACACGGTTTCTCTGTCGATCCCGGTTTCTCTTGATATGTAGTCCAGCATCTCCTCGGGTAGGGGGGTTTCCGGCCCCATCTCCACCCCCAGGGGTCTGGGGGCGGTGGATGAGATTTATTGTCATGGTTTGATCGTATTCCTCAAACCTGGGGCGGACATCCTTAAATAGCCAGGCATGCTATTCTTGATCTCAAAATAGTACAGGATGGTCTGCGAGGAAAGTACTCTATGAAACCCTCGTGGAGCGGGCGGGACGTTGGGAGGATCCTGAGGCTCCTCTCCAACCCGGTCAACCTCGAGTTGCTCATCCTTCTAAACACCAAGCCCTCCTACCCGAGGGAGCTTGCCAGGCTCACAGGGAGGGACGAAACGGACGTTTCCAGGAGGCTGAAGCTCCTCGAGAAGGCAGGGCTCGTGGAGGGCTCGTGGAGGAAGATCGGCGGGAGGAACATCAGGATGTACAGGCTCTCAGTCCGGGGCCTCAGGATAGACTTCGTGGGCGGAGGCGTGAAGGTTAGCGGGACCCCCGGCTCAGCCCCCGCCCATGAGGCCAGGAGCCTCTTCAGCCTGGAGGCAGGGCCGCCCAGGCAGAGGCTCTTCGTTGGGAGGAGGGGGGAGCTGGAGAAGCTGAGAAGCGCCGGAACCCCTATAGTCGTCGTCTGGGGGATGAGCGGTATAGGGAAGACTAGCCTTGTTGCAAAGGCTTTCGAGGACCTGGGGAAACTCTACTGGCACACGCTTAGCAGGCTGGACACACCCGAGTATGTTTTGTGGAGGCTCGCCTTCTTCCTTTCAGGCTTAGGGTACAGCAGGCTCCTCAACTACCTGGGAACCCCTGGAAGGAGCGTCGAGCTGGCGGCTGACATGGCTGTCGAGGGGCTCAGCGCAGCCGGTGCGACCCTGGTCTTCGACGACTACCACGTGGTTGAGGGCTCCGAGGCAGGAGCCCTGGTGAGGAGGCTTGCCAAGCGCTCCGGCGGCTACAGGGTTGTAATAGTCTCGAGGAGGAGGCCCAGGGGCCTGCCATACCACGAGCCCGGCATGGTTTCAGAGATCCTCCTGAAAGGGCTCTCACCACCCGAGTCTGAGGAGCTCCTGAGGAGGAGGGGTGTGGAGCTTGAGCCCGGCGAACTAGCGGAGGTTTACGCTGCAACGGCTGGCCACCCCCTCCTCCTCCACATGTTCGCGGAGGCCTACAGGTCCGGCGGGCTGAGCCGGTACAGGGGCGAGGCCGCCAGGTATCTTTGGAGGGAGGTGTACTCAGCCCTCCCCGAGCCGGAGAGGAAGCTGCTCTCCATTCTCGCCGCCTTCGAGGACCCCCAGCCCCCCGAGCTTATAGCCGAGCTCTCCGGCATTAGGAGCCCCGAGCCCCATCTCTACAGGCTTGCCGATAGGGGTCTCGTCGAGCAGCTCCCCGAGGGGTTTAGGGCGTACCCGCTGGTGGCCAGCCTCGTTGGGCGCGCCGGGAGAAGGGATCTCCGCCTGAAAGCGGCTGAATACTATGCCAGGAGGGGTGGCTGGATCAACAGGCTCAGGGCGATGAAGTACTACATGGAGGCTGGCAGACCTGACTTGGCTGCAGGGCTTGTGGCTGGGAGGGTTCTGAGGGACGACTACACCTACCTAAGCTACCTCGACTCCTACAAGATGGTGGTGGATGAGCTGGCCCGTGCGGAGCTCCCGCCGAGGCTGAGGCTTTACGTGGCCCACGACGCCGCGCTCCTTGAGAGGCAGAAAGGAAGGATCCCCGAGGCAACCCGGATCCTCGAGGAGGCCGTGGACCGGGCCGAGGGTCTAGGAGACCCCGTGGTTCTCGCAAACCTGGCTCTAAGCCTATCCTACATATACGCCGACCTCGGCAGGGTGGAGGAAAGCCTAAGGCTTGCCGAGAGGGGCTTGAGGATAGCGGAAGAGGTGGGGGACAACCGCCTCACGATGGCCGCCTACGCCAACATGGTTAAAGCCCTAGCCATGGGAGGCCAGCTAGACGAGGCCTACGAGTACCTAGTGAAGGAGTTAAAGGTGGCCGAGGACCTGGGAGACCCCTTCTACGTCGTTTGGAGCAGAATACATCTGGGAGAGTTGCAGCGAATGAGAGGAAGGCTGGGGGAGGCCGAGAGGAGCGCCAAAGAGGCATACATGTACGCAGAGGAGCTAGGCCTCAAACACCCCCAGGCCTTTGCAGCACTGGTCCTGGCCGAAATATATGAAGCCACGGGCGACGCCGGGAAGATGCTCAAATACGCGGAGGCATGTGAAAGGATCCTGACCGAACTAGGCATGATCCACAGGTTGTCCAGCGCCAAGTTCTACAGGGCGAAGGCCCTGGCAGCCTTAGGCAGGCCCGAGGAGGCCCTGGCCGTGGCAGAGGAAGCCCTGAGGGTAGCGGAGAAGATGGGCGACACCTACATTGTGCCGATGCTCCGCTGGCTCTTGGGCGACACGCTGATGAGCATGGGTAGGACTGGGGAGGGCCTCAAACACCTCTCACTCATACCGGAAATAAATTCATGGACCGTAAAGGAGGCCTGCCGGAAGGCTGCTGAGACCCTTAAAAGGGCTGGCATGGAGCACGAGACGCCCAGGATACTTGGAAAGTGTCTTGGTGAGAGCGAATAACCCGCGTTTAGGGCGATGGGAGTTTCTCTCTCAGAGCCTTGTCGGCCCTTCCAGCCATGGCTTCCACTCTGGCCAGACCCTCCTCGTCGAGACCCGGGTTTAAATCTACGGTGAGAGGCGTTATTGATACGCAGCCCTCCACCATAACCGCGTAGGAGTCGAAGCCCGGCTCGGGTGAGAGGGGGCGGGGTGTGAGCCAGTAGTATGGCCTGCCCCGTGTGTCGAACCTCTGCTCGAAGGCTGGCCTCCACCTCCTCCTCGCAGCCCTGGTAACCCTGACGCACCCCCTAAGGCTTTCGGGTGAGGGAAAGTTCACCGATAGGAGATCTGCACCCCTGGGGAGGCCGCCAGCCAGTATATCCTCCGCCAGGGTCCTCGCCACGGTCTTGACGGCCTCCGCCAGCCTCTCGTTCTTGAACTCCTCGAAAAGGTGGACGTCGGCTGAAAACGCCACCGCCGGTATGCCCATGAGGGCAGCCTCTATGGCTACTGCGAGTGTGCCACTGTATACTATGTGCTGTATGGTGAGGTTCTCACCCACATTTACCCCGGAGAAAACTAGGTCGGGCTCGAAGCCGTGGGCCGCGATGGCTAGGTGCAGCGCGTCTACAGGCGAGCCGTCGGTGACGTATACGCTGTAGCCGAGATGCGTGGTCTCGGTGAGCCTGAGCGGCTTGTTGAACGACACGCTATGGCCCACCGCGCTACGCGGCCACTCCGTCGAGTACACCCGCGCTTCGCCGAGGTCCCGGACAGCATCGTAGAGCAGGTAGAGGCCCCTAGATAGGTAGCTGTCATCGTTGGTTATCAGGATGCGTGGCAACCCTTCCACCGGGCGGGGTTTTACTCACATAAATTAGCTACAAAATAACTATTAGTGCGTTTCCTAGACCTGGAGGAGCGTCATGTAGACGGCCAGCTGAAGCAGGGCCACCAGGACGGCCTCCGACTTGTCCAAGAACCCGTCGTCCGAGAGGCACCTCAGAACTATCCAGAAGCCAGCGGCCAGCGCGGCGAACTGGTAGGTTACATAGCGGTCCAGGGTGAAGGGAAGGAGCAGGCTGGCCAGCGGAAACACTATCAGTATGCTCTGCGTGGCTCCGCCGAGAAGGTTGCCGAGCCCCACGCCGCCCATACCCCTCCTCACCGTTAGGAGGGCGAGGCCGTGCTCCGGTATGGAGCCCGCAGCCCCGAGGGCCAGGGCCAGCAGGGGTATGCTGGCGCCCTCAGCCAGGTGTTCCACGGTTGAAGCGAAGGTCTCGGAGGCCAGCACCGTTGCACCCAGCCCGGCCAGAAGGAGGAGCCACCACCTCCCAGAAGCTGGCTCGCCACCCTCCCCACCGCCACCCCCGGCGCGGAGGAGCCCGTAAGAGTAGTAGATGTAGAAGCCCAGGAGAGCCAGGCTAATCAGCGGGGGCGCGGTCACCCTCTCAGACCCCAGCGATGCCTCCAGCAACCCGTAGAAAGCCACCATGCCCGTGGCGGCCACCGTCACCCTGAGG
>WAQK01000050.1 GCA_015520265.1 Pyrodictiaceae archaeon
TGTTGTCGACTATCTCTACGATCCTGAGGCAGTCTTCGATCTTAGATATGAAGTACATGGCTTCAGGTGAGGCCACCCTTTTGGCCTCTTGGAGCTTAGCTTTCATATCGCTTATGCCCTTGAAGCATTCCAGTATCCTCTTGGTGCTTGAAGAGACGAGGCCGCTTATGGTGCTGTTGCCCAGGTCCCTGAGGCTTCTGAGAAGGTCCTCGATGATCTCCTTGTCTCTCGGTGTGAGCTTGTAGAATTCGCCGGCCCTCATAAGCTCCAGAGCCATCTTGGAGATGTAGTCTCCTAGTAGCCCTATCAGGGAGGCTGCTATCATATAGGCTGAGTTCATCTTCCTTTGGTTCTCGTCGCGGGTCTTGCTCAGGGAGGCTGATATTAGGTGCTTTATCACTAGGTGCTGGAGCCTGAACACCTCGGCTCCCAGCTCCATGAACTCCTGCTGGTTCACACCTTTGCCCTCTATAACCTCGACCAGTAGGTCGGTGAGCTTAGTTATAGCTATGACCAGCTGGCGCAGTATCGAGGTGGGCGAGATCCTGGATATGTCGAGCAGTGTTTTCACATAGACTCTGCTGGGGTCGTCTTCCACCACTTCTACGCCGGAGAGCCGTGAGGCGCTCCTCCTAAGGGCCGAAATCAATTCGCTGGGAAGGGACCCCTTCTCCGACTCCACTATAGCATCCTCTATGCCGAGGATGTAGAAGCATGAGGTTAGCTTGCCGGCTATGAGGGGGTCGGGTAGCTTATCTGCGTTGAGCTTCACCACCTCCTGTCGTTTGGCCTTCTTAACGGCCTCTGGCAGCTCGATCCGTAGCCCCTCTCCCTCCTCCATTATGTAGACGAGATCACCGGGTTTCAGCCCGTTCCTCTTCACCCAGTCCCTGGGCAGCGTTACTACGAGGGACGTGGTCCCCAGTCTTTGAACTTTCCTGGCCTCCATAGCTGGGCCCTGCGTTTAACAGGCGTCATGGAAATATATACGTTGCGACATTCTAGAAGGTGAACTGGTCCCATCCCCTTCTCTCCACCACCCGGCCATTCCGCACCACCGCTGGCCCGCCACGCCGGACGGCACCTATCCTGTGAACCCAGCCTAGGCCTTCGAGTTCTTCTGCAGCGGAGGGGTCCACTATGAAGACGACGTTGTACTCCTCACCACCGTAGAGGGCCAGCTCCTCCGGGTCGGCACCGCTGGCAGAAGCGTATTCCTCTGCCTCGGGGTGTAGGGGGACGCTGCTAAGCTCTATCGAGATGTTGCTGGCCTCTGCCAGCAGGTAGAGGGTCTCGGCTAGGCCGTCGCTAACATCGGCAGCGGCGTGGATGAGGGGTCCGAGGCGCTTCACAAGGTCCAGAAATTCAAGCGGCGCCTCCGGCCTCGTGGTGGCTTTGTATATGGATTTCCACTCATCTGGTCTGGAGCCGGAGGAGTAGATGTGGAACGCTGCCCCTGTGAGTCCGTAAGTACCTGTCGTGTAGATAAGGTCTCCGGGCTTGGCTCCTCCCCGAGGGAGGGGTGTGCTTGTGATCCCTACTGCAGCCACATCCACCCATTCCTCGCGCCCCGAGTTTAGGTCTCCGCCCAGGTATGCTAGGTTGTGACTGGAACAGGCCTCGACCATACCCCTCACCATATCCTCAACCACCTGGAGAGGTCTTTCGGGATTGAGGCCCAGGCTGGAGGCGGCTGCCAGGGGCCTGGCGCCCTTCGCCACCAGGTCACTTATGGCGGCCACCACGCTCTTCCAGCCCAAGTCCCCCCAGCTCATCCATGGTAACTTGGAGGAGGCTATGGAGTAGCCGTCCACGTTTAGGAGGAGGTAGGAGTCCCCCAGCCTCACACAGCCAGCATCATCGCCTGGCTCGATCGGGCAGTCAGCCGGGTACTCTGCGGAGTAGATGGCTGACAGTCTGGCGACGACCTTCCTCTCACCCAGATCTCTGAGACTGCCTCTCAACTCTGACCACGGTATGTGGTGTTGAATTAAGAAATAAATACCCTCAGTAATCGAATATCTCCACGCGGAGCCGCCGTAGCTCAGCTCGGTAGAGCGCCGGCCTTGTACGGGGCCCTGGCCTCCGATGTTCCGAGGTCGCCTCCGGGAGAGCCGGTGGTCGCGGGTTCGAATCCCGCCGGCGGCTCCACTCTCCCGGAACCCCCTTTCCCTAGGCGTACCACACCATTAGTACCGCTATCGAGGTCAAGGTTATGAGCACGTTGTCGTCTATGGGCGGGAACTCGTACCTCTCCACGAAGGAGGCCAGGGCGCCTGCCAGGGCTCCGGGCAGGCCCGCGTATATGTAGCCCAGCGGGATGGTCACGACTGCCATCGCTATGTTTCCGATCCAATGCTTGGTCCTCCTCTTGAACAGCGCATTTCTCACCACGCCGGTGGCGGCGTCGCCGAACGCCATGAAGGCAGGCGGTACTATGGCTATGTAGGGGTTCTGGAACAGCATCCAAAGGAGGAATACTGCTATGCCCCACATGAGTGTGAAGTTCACCTCGAACATGTTATCCTCAACCTGGAACCAGTACATGAGCTTGCCTGTCCTGTGGGGTATGTAGACGAACACTGTTAGGAGTAGTGCCAGTGCTAGCGGTATGGTAGGCGTGGTGAACAGCTCTGGCACCAGGAGCGCGACGACCCCGCCAGCGAAGATATGGATTATCTTGCGGTTGTAATATACTGCGACGTTATGGGGGAGGCCCCTCCGTCTCATCATGTCGTAGAGTACCTTGGTGATCCCCACTATTGCCAGCACGTATACGAGGAGTACGAGGGCGTACCCTAACTCTCGGGCGGGGTTGAGAGGCGCATAGTTCACCACGGGCTACACCCCTTGTAAGGCTGAAGGAGGGAAAAAAGCTAGAATTCTAGCTTCTCGCCTGGCCGCAGTATAACGACCCTAGTGTCGAGGCCCTTTTCCTCGACCAGTCTCTTAAAGTCCTCAGGCCTGCCGTAGAGGACCGGGAATGTGCCGTAGTGCATGGGGATCACGGTCCTGGGCTTCAGCATCTCGACGGCCTTTGCCGCCTGTAGCGGGTCCATGGTGAAATGCCCGCCTATAGGTATGAGGCCTACGTCGATCCTGTAGAGTTCGCCCAGTAGCGCCATCTCGGCCGAGAGGCCGGTGTCGCCAGCATGGTATATGTTGGCTTCATCTGAGAGTATGAGGACGCCTGCAGGGTAGCCCCTGCTGGCGCTGTGGGTGGCGGGCGTCAGCATAACCTCTATACCGTCGAGCTTCATCGGGCCTCCTATGTTTCCGCCCACTACCCTGTCCTGGCCTATGCCTTGCTCGGCCACCCATGTGGCAAGCTCGTAGATCCCGACGAACTTGGCTCTACTCTTCCTCATCACCTCGACTGCCTCGCCGAGGTGGTCGCCGTGGTCATGGGTTACTATCACGTAGTCGACGTCGGCGAAGTCTTCGGGCTTGGCGACGCTTTGGGGGTTGGTGAGCCAGGGGTCTATCAGGATCTTCTTGCCTGAGACCTGGACCTCGAAGGAAGAGTGGCCCAGCCACCTAACGTACCCCATAATCCGCACCACACTTTAATTGGTGCTGGAAACAAATATTTCCACTCCCTCGGAAACTGTGTGGAGGTGTATACACGTGCCTGCCAGGGGGTTTGACGAGGATGCGTTGAAGAAGCACGTCGAGGCGGGAAAGATAGCTGCTAGAGTGAGGGACGAGGCAGTCTCAAGGATTAGGCCTGGCGCCCGCCTCCTAGACATATGTGAGTGGGTGGAGAGGAGGATAGTGGAGCTTGGCGGCAGGCCCGCCTTTCCCTGCAACATTTCGGTCAATGACGTGGCAGCCCACTACACTCCCCCGCCGGGGGACGAGTCCCTTGTCCCTGAGGGCTCCATAGTGAAGCTGGATGTGGGCGTTCACGTGGACGGCTATATAGCCGATACGGCTGTGACTGTGAGCTTCAACCCCGACTACGACGCCCTTCTGGAGGCTGCCAGGGAGGCCCTCGAGGCCGCCCTCTCCGTGGTCAGGCCTGGAGCCAAGTTTCGGGAGGTCGGCAGAGTGGTGGAGGAGACCATATCGAGGCATGGTTTTAAGCCTATCAAGAACCTGAGCGGGCATAGTCTTGGCAGATACCTGATACACGCTGGTGAATCCATACCAAACACGAGGGAGCCTCTAAGGTTCGGGACCTTTAAGCCAGGCCATGCTTACGCGATAGAGCCCTTCGCCACCAATGGTGCTGGCTACGTGAAGGATGCGAGGGACGCCTTTATCTACGCCGTTGTTAAGATGAGAGCCAAAGGGCTCAGGAGCTTTGAGGCCCGGCTTCTCAGAGAGGCGTATTCGCGGTTCAGAACGCTTCCTTTCGCCGCCAGGTGGCTTCTGGATCTGGGCAGCGCAGACGCGGTGATCGGGGGGCTTGGAGGCCTGGTTAGGAGGAGGGTGGTCCACGCCTATCCTGTACTGGTGGAAGCTGCAGGAGGGCTGGTTTCACAGTTCGAGCACACCGTGTTTGTGACGGATGACGACGTTGTGGTTACCACGAGTTCTACGAAACTCTGATAAACTGCGCTCCCTCTACTGAGATGTTGGCCAGGAGTGTGGATGTGATGGCAAGCATCGCGGACTGGATACAGGTGGTTTCGGAGCTCGTCTTCATGCTCATATTCATACTCATATTCTTCGGGTTCAACCAGAGACTCCAGGTCTACATTTGGACCAGGAATATAAGGGCTAGGCTCAGGATCCTGGAGCGCTACGCCCGGGACTCGAGGAAGCATGCTGAGAAGATGTTGGCCGAAGCTGGCGCCGAGAACCCGTCAGAGGTGATGGACCGGCTGGTGGACTACTTCGTGATAGAGCCTGTCACCATAGAGCCAACCGACATCATTAGGAGGCTTGACCATGTGCTCACGGTGAGGGAGCAGAGGTTCAAGCACCTGATCGAGAGGATAACCCCGAAGGCCACAGATATCGAGAGGAGTCTCGCTGAGACCGTGGCGGAGATAAGCACCGCCCTCAACTTCCTCTACAAGGTTGTCCGCCACTACCTGCTCTTCGGCGAGAAGACCAGGAACTGGGTCCTAATAATGCAGCTGGAGCTCATAATGCCCCAGCTCCTCAAGATCGCCGAGACATACTATAAAGCCATAGATGTATTCACAGCCGGGAAACCTATAGGCGACGGCTTGGGTCCCCTGGTGGCCTACAGGCTTATGAGGGGCTCCGAGCTGCGCCGCGTGGCAGAGGACACGGTGGCGGCCGAGACCATGCTGGAGAACAGGAAACTCATAGTTGTCAAGGCTGAGGGGCCCGGCTCCAGGGTCGGCAAGCCAGGCAAGGCTGTGGAGAGGATAGTGGAGGAACTGAACGGGGACATCTCCATGATCATCACTGTCGACGCCGCCCTCAAGCTGGAGGGCGAGGATACGGGCTCCATAGCCGAGGGCTCAGGCGCCGCGATAGGCGATCCAGGCCCCGAGAAGATCAGGATAGAGAGGGCAGCCTCCAAGTACGGTATACCGCTCCACGCCATAGTGGTGAAGATGGGCATGGAGGAGGCCATCCATGAGATGAAGGAAGAGATCGCCAGGGCAGCCGAGAAAGTCGTGGAGAGGATAAAGGAGCTGGTCCTCAGGAACACTAAGGAGGGTGACACCGTCCTGGTGGCCGGAATAGGGAACACCGTGGGCATAGCCCAGTAGGAGGGGTAAGATATGCGTCTCTGGATACTCCTTCTAAGCCTTCTGGCCATCGCCGCGCTCGGCCCGACAACCGTAGAGGCCCAGGCCGGTACCGGCGACACGCTGGGAGCCCTGTGGTCTGTGGCCCTGATAACAGCACTACTAGTACTAGTTACAGTGCTCATGAGCGTGACGCAACCCAAGAAACAGGAGCTCCAGAGGAAAACAGTTGTCGATGTGCGCTGCACAAGCTGCGACTATGCGGAGAAGCGGGAATTCGCCAAAGGCGACTACGTGGGCAAGATCGCAGGTACCTGCCCCAAATGTGGAGCCCACCTCCTCATAGACACCATATACAGCAAAGAGGAGAAGCAGGAGGGAAAAGCGGCGGGAACCCGAGGAAAACTTAATAAAACACCCCATAACCCATTTCGTACTGGCCCGACCCGGCCATAGCGGCCGGGCAACACCCGGACTCATCCCGAACCCGGAAGTTAAGCCGGCCGCGTTGGGGCGCCCCGTGTGGTCCGAGAGGCCACGCAGGGCCCCCAAGCTGGGATCGGGCCGCCTCGAAATTCTCACCACCTAA
>WAQK01000051.1 GCA_015520265.1 Pyrodictiaceae archaeon
CTAGTTATATTGTTAATAGCTCTGCCAGCCGTGCTCCCGGCATTCCAGCTGCCAGCCAAGGGCTCCGGCGTGGCCCTCGCAGCCGACGTGGGTTACGGCGACGCGGCCGACATCCAGGCTAAGCTAGACCAGGCACTGGCCATGGCTAGCCCCGAGACCCAGAAGTGTATCCAGTGCCACCTCACAATCACCCCCCAAATAGTGTATGATTGGCTCCGCAGCAAGCACGCCTGGAACACTCCCGACAACGTGGCCCACCTCTACGAGAAGCTCGGTGTCGAGGCCACGGTGGCCGAGAAGTTCCAGGGCTACCCCTACACTGTGGGATGCTACGAGTGCCACGGCATGTTCAAGGAGCCCGATAGGGCCGACGTGATCAACCACATGGGCCAGTTTGAAATAGTCCCCATAGTCACCCTGAAGGACTGCAGCCAGTGCCACGCAAAGGAGGCCAAGGAGATAACCTGGACGATGCATGGCTTCGGCGCCCTCAACGGCCCCCTCAAGCCCTGGTACACCAAGATAGTTAAGTATGCCAAGGAGAACAACAGGCTCGACCTGCTTCCTCCGGTCTACGAAAAGACCGGTGCCGATCTGGTCGACTGGCCCTGGTACAAGGAGTACGCCAAGAAGCTCCAGCAGAACCCCAACGACCCCGAAGTCCAGCAGTTCGGCACCATCTACGATACTGATTTCAAGGACATAGTCTCGCCACTCTACCCCGTCAGCGGCATGTTTGCATCTACGGGCATAATGGACGATCCGAGGATCAAGAACTCCTTCATATACTTCGCCTGTATGCAGTGCCACGGCACCCTAGTCGTGCCTTACGAGAACAACGGCATGCAGGTCAAGTACTGGGGATGGCCCAGCAACGGCGCTGGCAGAGTTGATCCTGACGGCAGCATGGGCACCTGTACCGCCTGCCACACCAGGCACAAGTTTAGCGTAGAGGAAGTGAGGAAGCCATATACCTGTGGCCAGTGCCACCTAGGGCCCGACCACCCATACTTGGAGATCTACGAGGAGAGCAAGCACGGCAACATCTACGACTCTGAGGGCGAGAACTGGAACTGGACCGCCATACCCTGGAAGGTGGGCGTGGACTTCCGTGCACCCACCTGTGCCACCTGCCACATGAGCACAATTGCGGATGCCGAGGGCAACATACTAGTCCAGGGCAGCCACGACCTCAGGCAGAGACTTGTATGGGACCTGATGCACTTCTTCACGTTCCCCAAGCCTAAGTGGCCCGACCATGCACAGAACGCCATCATTAAGGGTGGCAGCCAGCTGACCGGTGCCGGGCTCCTAGAGAACGGCGTCGCCGTAGAGGGCTATCAGCTCAACTTTGAGGAGGCGCCAGCTTCCGGCGAGTTCGGCTTCCCCAGGCTTGCCAAGATAACCCTGACAGACGAGCTGGCGCAGCGCCGCAACAATATGAAGTCAGTGTGTAAGCTCTGCCACAGCTCCCAGTGGGTAGACAATTACTTCCTGATCTACGAGCAAAACCTTGTGGAATACAATGTGACAGCCAGCTATGCCTTCAACCTGCTCAAGAAGGCATGGGATCTCGGCATCCATGATCCCAGCAATAAGCTGGATGAATACATGGAGCTGATGTGGTACTACATATGGCATCATGACGGAAGGAGGTGGAGAGCAGGCGCCGCCATGTCTGGGCCCGACTACACGTTCTGGCACGGCGCTGTAGACACCGTTATGGACAAGCTTAGCAGGATGGTAAGTTACTATAACACTGCAGTGAAGCTAGTGGATCTTAAGAAACAGCTAGATACGCTGAGAGCCACGGGTGCCACCGCTGAGCAGGTAGCACAGCTGGAGAACAAGATCACTCAGCTCGAATCCAAGCTTTCCGCTATGGAGGCAGAGGTGCCACAGCTTAAAGAGCAGCTCCAGAGCCTCAGCTCGGAGTTCAGCACGCTCTCCACCACCGTTGACCAGGTGTCCAGCACCGCCAATCAGGCTCTGCAGAAGGCCGACCAGCTGTCCCAGACAGTGGAGGACGTGAAGGCAGCGGCCGAGGAGGCTAAGGGCGGTATAAGCACTGCTACAGTCCTCGGAGCCCTAGGCCTGATAATAGCACTGGTCGCAGTCGGCCTAGCGTTCTTCAGGAAGCCTTAGCGGTGAACCTAAAAATAGGCCTTTTTTAATACCCCTTCATGCCCTGTTTCTCCGAGTGACCGCGGGGTGCTGATAATGCTGACACATGAACAGATTATCGGTTTCATAGGCCTTTTAGCCACAGCGGCCGCGACGGTCCTTAGGACAAGGACTAGAGGCAGCGGTCGGGAGTTGTTTCTAGCGCCGCCTCTCCTGGCAGCTATCTATGTTTTCCTTATGCTCTCGAGGCCTGAGGAGTCAACCTTCTGGTTTCCAGAGCTAGGGGATCTGGGGAATGCACTCCCTTATTGGGCCGTGGCTAATGGATGCACCTTTATCCTTACCGTGCTCGGTGTATATGCCTTACTCGTTGGAGGGCTCTCTGAGCGCCGGGAACTCGTGGTCCTGGACTCCATGCTTTTCGCCGCCGCCTACATTGTCCTCATTTTCGCCCCCTGGATGGGTGAAACGTTACCACTATATCCGTCTAGGATGGACGCCCTTTACATACTAGTCACCTCACTGGGCCTAGGGGCTGGCATGGCTTCGGCAAGGGTCTTCCTGGAAAAGCCGGAGCCCAGCATACCGGCCCTCGGCCTGGTCCTCCTGATACCCTCACTACTCGTCGAAACCTGGAGGTACGTCTCCACAGGCCATGTCCAGACGTCGGCGCCCGGCCTCGTTGCACTCGCGTTCCTGCTCTCTCTGATCTATAGCGGGCTGGGCTTCGGGGCGGCTCTGAGGAAGCTCTCATTCCTAGCCATAGGCCTCATGCTGATCTCCACGATGCCACTGATGGAGGCAGGGACAGCCCAGATCCTTACCAGTAAGCAGGCGCTCGCCCCCTCGGTCCTGGCCCTGGCCCACGTGGTTTTCATAGGGTGGGGCATCCTTGTCAGAAGAGTTGGGATGCCGAGCGGCGGGGCAAGGGAGTGGAGCCCCGTCTCTGTCTCCCTAGCGGCTGCAGGCATGTTCATGGCTCTGAAGCCGCTGGCGGGCAGCCACCCCGTGGCGGGACTCATCGATGCAGCGATATATGTCTCCCTAGTGGTGGCTGCAGCGTCGGCGCCGCTGGCCTTCTCGAGCCTCAGGCTCCCAGCATGGCTCCACGTGGCAGCAGTGGCTGCTGCGTCAGCCCTGGCCACGGCGGCGAGGCTGGCTGGCTGGGCCCCCACATACCGTGCAGCTGGCGCACTCCTGGTATCTATAACAGCTGGCTACGCTTCCGCCATGTTCCTGATAGAGTATGTCCGCCTGCTTAGAGGGAGGAGCGACGTTGTGAGGGCTTCGCTGGGTTTCGCTTACCTGGCGATCCTGCTCGCCAGCATAGCGGTTTACCCCGCCATTACAGGAGATAGGGTCAACGCTACTAGCATGAGCCTGGGCTCCTCCGCAGTGATCTGCGGTAAGGAGCTTTTCCTCAAGGACGTCTCAGTGGGCGTCTCCGGGAAAAGGGTTACAGTGAACCCAGGGTTTTTCGAGCAGCTATGGTCCATGCTGGAGGAGGAGGCCTCCGCAGCGAAGAGCCAGCTTGCGAGTCTTGCATCGTCCTATAACACGTCCCCCGACCGGGCCGTGGCAAACATTCTGCTCTCGCCCGAGTACAGGGTTTCTGTGCTCTCGCCCGGCATGATCGGCTATATCAGGGCTGAGACCGTGGCTGGCAATGCGTCGGCTGAGGCTGTCCTGGAGCAACCCGAGCCCCTGCTTGCGTGGGGCGAGTCGAAATTGTACGTGAAGGTGGAGCCGGCTGGTGGCGATGGCTTCCTGCGGGCAACCATACTGATCCGGGACCTGACACTCCCCCAGGGAGCCCTAGAGCTACTGGGCTCCCAGGAGGCATTGATGGAAGCCTCACTCCACCATGTCTACTTCATTGCGAACTTCACGCAACCCATGATCCTAAGGTCGGGTAGAGGCTGGACCCTGGAGGTCTACTCCGCGCTAATAGGCTCCTCCATCCTTGTGGGCGGTAAGGGGACGGCAGAGACGCTCCTCATAGGCGTGAGGTACAGTGAGGCAGTGGTGGGGGTGATCGAGGGTGCCATCACGGTCAACGCGACACGTATACCGATCCCCGCCCAGCTCGGCCCTTGGGCCCTGGAGCTGCAGCAGGCCGCTGAGAATCTGAGGCGTGCCACACCAGCACTAGCTCAGATGGTGGCGCTGGAGCCACGGCTCATGGACGCCCTCCTGGGAGGCTGGTACCAGCCTCCCCTCGAGGTGGATGCACCCCTCTACGTCTGGCTCAACATAACCTTGGATGACGAAACGCTGCAACTAAGGGTCAGTGCCGTGATGCCGGGTGCGGACGACACGTATACGGTGAAAGTGGAGGAGGGTCTGGGGAACTGCTACATTGACGTGTCTCCACCACTGGTTGAGGGGCCCCTAGGCACCAATTTCAGTCTCCTCACAGCCTACTATCTCAGCACCATGATAGGGGAGGACCGGTGGAAGGGCCTGGCAGCCCTCTCGCTGATAGCCGAAATGGAGGGCCTGGACAACCTCACTGAGATCGCTGACCTCTACTGGCTTGCCAACAACGTGGCCGCAAGCCCGGAGGCCGTGTCGCTGGGGTACCGCTATAACCCTACAGCCAACTTGGCCTGGCTCTCCCCCTGGCTGATGGCGGCTGCAGCTGGCATAGTGTACGTCTCGTCGCTTAGAAGGAAGGCTTAACCCTTTTTACAATCCTACTCATAGAATACCTGGGTGCCACGTATGGGTTTTCTCGAGACCCTGAAGGAGCTTGTCCAGGTCCCCGGAGTATCTGGTTACGAGCACAGGGTTAGGGAGAAGATCCAGGAACTCGTGGGAGGCCTCGGCGAGACCTGGACCGACACCATGGGCAACCTGGTCCTCGAGCTGGGCGAGGGCGTGGACAGCATCCTCCTGGCTGCTCACATGGATGAGCTAGGCCTCTTAGTAACACACATAGAGAAGGACGGCACAGTGCGGTTCAGGAAGATAGGCGGGATAGATGACAGGATTCTGCCCAGCCAACACGTGACGATACATACTGAGGGGGGCGACGTCCCCGGCGTCATAGGTATGACGCCTCCTCACCTCCAACTGGAGAAGGACTTGAAGGTCGTCCCATGGAACCAGCTGTACATAGACGTGGGCGCCAGCAGCGAAGAGGAGGCCAGGGGGCTGGGGATAGACGTCCTGGACCCGGTAACGTTCCACAAGCCGTGGAGCCTGCTCAACAGAGGCAAGGTGGTTTCAACCAGGGCCATCGACGACAGGTTCGGCTGCGCCGTCCTGGTAGAGCTGGCTAGACTCATAGCTGACGGGAAGGTGAGGCCGAAGTACAAGGTCTATCTGGCATGGACCACCCAGGAGGAGGTAGGCCTCAGGGGTGCCTGGGCGCTGGCCCACAGGGTTAACCCGACCTACATGGCGTCGATAGACACATCCACGTGCTGTAACCCAGTGATTACGGGTCCCCTGAAGCCTGGAGCAGGCCCCGTGTTGAGGGCCGTGGACAACTCGGCCATAGTGGACCCTGCTCTGGGGAAGAGGATCGTATCCGTGGCTCGGAGCCACGGTATCCCACTGCAGGTGGTCTCCGTGGGAGGCGGGACGGACGCGGCCGCGTTCCAGAGGGTGGCCACCAAGGCCTTCGCCTTAGGGGTCCCAGTGAAATACACGCACAGCACCACCGAGTACATACACGTGGAGGACGTGGAGAAGCTGATCCAGCTGATATCGGCGTTGCTGGAAGACGGGTTTCAAGGCTAGTCCTGCGAGAAAACAGCGTTGTACATTCTGTTCAGAGCCCAGACCAGGTCGAACCCCGCCACGTAGGTCAGGTCGGGCGGCACCGGCCTGGCAAAGGCCCTGAACCCCTCCCCAGCCAGTTTTTCCTCGACCATGCCCGGTATATCGGACACCCTTAACGGCTTGCTGGGGGAAGCCAGCCTCTCCACCATGAGGGCCAGCAACTTCACCTGCCCCTTCTCCACCACCCTGGGGTAGTGCTCCAGGTCCAGCTCGAACTTCCTTCCATCAACATAGTTAGCCACAAGCTTGAAGCCCCTAGCCCTCACTCTGCGGAGCCCCCTTATACCATGGTAAATCCTGCCCCTGGGCCTGCGGAATAGTGCGTCGCGGCACCCCCTGCCTACCAGGTTCTTGGCCTTCTCAGTAACCTCCGCCGGCACGTAGCTGTCCACCAGTATGACCCTGTCGGAGCAGGGCACAAAAGCGGCGGACGAGCCTGAGACAACTACGAGGCCGAGTCCCAGAGAGCGGGTCAGGCTACGGGCGAGGGTGGAGAGCGGCCTTATAGGCTCATTGGGTATGAGGCTGGCCATGTACTCGTCCTTGAACAGCAGGTTGGTGGCACTCGTGTCCTCGTCTATGAGGAGCACCTCGGCCCCGGCCTCTATGGCCTCGGCTATGGAGGCAGCCATGCTGGTGGAACCGCTGGCGTCCAGAGTCGAGAAGTCCCTCGTATCGGCCCCGCCCGGGAGCCTTGATATGAAGCCTGAGATATCCACGTGGCTCACGAGTCTCCCGTCCTCGGCCTTCAACAGGATCGTAGACCTCCTCGACACAACGAGTTCTCTCCCGTCCCCCTCGACATGGTTGTAGATCCCCTGCTGGACGGCTTCCAGAAGAGTAGTTTTACCATGGTATCCTCCCCCTGTGACCAGGAACACGCCCATGGGCACCGCCATACCCCTTATTCTTCTGCCGCTGGGCAGCTCTACCGAGACCGCGAGCCCCTCGGGGGGCCTGAAGGGGACAGCACACTTCATGGGCCTCTCGGAGAGGCTGGACTCGCGGGGCAGTATGCTTCCCTCAGCAACGAAGAAGGCGTAGCCCTCCTCGTAGAGCCATTTCCGCAGATACTCCTGATCCAAATAGTTCTCCACATGCCTCTCTATACGTCCGACCTCATTCTCAAGCCTTGAAATGGCTTCCAGAACCACGCCGACGTCCCGCGTCAGAAGTCTCTCAGCCTCCCTCCCAAGGATCCTCCTACCCCTGGCTGGCAGCCCGACATAGAGTCTCACCACCAGCTCGTCACCCACGATCTCGGCTGCCGAGCGGGGAAGGATCCAGGGCCCCGGCTCCGGGAAACCGAGATAGCAGCTGCTCCCAGTACCGCACCTCCCCGAGTGCCTCCTAGCCTCCCTCCAGGCCCTCCTGGCCACATAGTCGGTGAAGGGCACGGCCGCCGAGCCCCTATAGAGCCTTGCCGAGACCCTGAGCCTAGCCAGCGGAGTCCTGGCCTCCAGGATAGAGGGCGTGGCGAAAGGGTCCCCCTGGACACGCGTGAACACCGCCCTGAAGATGCCATACCGTACCATCAGTCCCCTCAGCTCCCCATAGGCCTTGTAACCCCTACCCTCAAGCCTGCGCACTAGCACTCCCAGCTCATCAATGCTGAGCCTCATACCACGCACCTACACACGAGGATGTCTGGTCGAAGGTATTAAGCAGTCTGCAAGCCACCCGAGGCGAGGAAACCACGCAGCGAGTCCAGTATTCTCAGTGTGAGGCCCCACAACACCATGTTGTCGCTCAGCAGTATCCCCTCCACAGCCCCTCTACGTGGGTGCACAACGGTTCGAGGCTCCCTGCCCCACAAATCGTCGAGTCTTACCCAGAGAACATGGTCCACCTCATCGCTCACAACTCTCGCCTCGACGGGGCCAGCAGGCATGCCAACCACCGGCAACACCCGTATATCACGTATCCTGGTCGTGTGGACCGGGAGGCGCCCAATTATCCTGACATAGCCGGGCCACACGCCTACCTCCTCCCAAGCCTCCCGGAGAGCCGCCTCCTCGGGAGTTTCGCCAGCCTTCACCCTACCCCCAGGGAAAGCCACGTCACACGCCCAGGGGGATGCGAGGCTACAGGATTTACGTACAAGAAGAACGTGTACAGGGTCCCCTGAGAGAAGGACAAGCACAGCTGCATCTACGTCTCCAGCGTCGCCGGGCCCCATCTCCATAGTATCCAGACTCCTGTTGGTTGATAAGGGTTCAAGCCCCGTGAATAAATTTTCCATTACCTTTGGAGCTGAGCCGCGGAAACTGGTC
>WAQK01000052.1 GCA_015520265.1 Pyrodictiaceae archaeon
GCGCCCGACCTGTGGGGCAGGGAGCTGGTGGGCAAGGCGATCGACTGGCCCGTCGACAGGGTGGGGAGGGGCATCGGCGGCAAGGGGAACCCAGGCGTGGTGGCGGCGCTGAAGAGCACCCGGTACTCGGTGGGCTACCTGGAACTCTCCTACGCCCTGGCCGAGGGCTTGCCGACGGCGGCCATCATGAACAGAGAGGGCGTCTTCGTCGAGCCAACGGCAGAGGCTGTGCAGGAGGCCGCCAGGAACGCTGTGAGGCTCCTTCCCTCCAGCCCCGACGGCGATTTCAGCGGCGAGCTGGACGCCATAGTCTACGCGCCGGGTGAGGGGTCCTATCCCATAACCACGTTCTCCCACATCATAGTGTGGAGGAGCTATCCGGACCCCAGGAGGGCTGGCGCTGTGGCCGGGCTTCTGGAGTGGATAGCCCTGAGGGGCGCCGACCACCTGGTGGAAGGCTACGTGGCCGTGCCACCCGAGGTCCGCGGCCTGATCCTGGAGGCCGCCGAGATGATCGCTGGCGGGGTGGGAGGCGGTGAGGGTTAGGAGCGACCGCCTCCTCTTCTACGCCCTGCTCCCCTTCGGTGGCATAGTTGTGGCCCTCTTCGCGCTCCTCATCAACGTGCTGGTAGACAACTCGATCCCCATCCTGGAGAGGGAGGGCCTCAACTTCTTCACATCGCCCCAGTGGAGGCCCTCCGAGACGCCGGGAGAGGAGTTCTACGGGATCCTGGCACCCCTCTACGGCACCATCTACACGTCTATCATAGCCGTCGCTATAGCCCTGCCTACATCGGTTTCGCTGGCCGTCTTCGTCACCGACCTGGCGCCCCCCAGGCTGAGAGAGCTGTTCATAGGCCTGGTCGACGTCATGGCGGGGCTCCCCACTATACTATACGGAATCTGGGGCGCCCTGGTGCTGGCACCCTTCCTCAAGGACAGGCTCATGGACCCCCTCCACACGTATCTAGGCTTCGTGCCCCTGTTCTCCTGCCAGCCCGTAACCGGGTACACCGTGTTCACAGCCGGGCTGATCCTGGCCCTCATGGTGGTCCCCTTCATGACGGCCGTGATAAGGGAGGCCTACAGCAGGATACCCGACACGTACAGGGAGGCCGTCTACAGCCTAGGCGCCACCGACTACGAGGCGGCCAGGACCCTGGTCTCCATGATAAGGCCGGCCATCCTGGCGGCGCTGCTCCTCGGCTTCGGCAGGGCGGCCGGGGAGACCATAGCGGTCTCGCTGACAGTGGGCAACTCGGCCAGCATATCGGCCTGCGCCTTCACCCCCGGCTACACCATAGCCTCGCTCATAGCTAACCAGTTCGCCAACGCCGGGCTCTACAGGCACATGACCAGCGCCCTCTACGCTGCGGGCCTCATCCTCCTGGTCATAGGCCTGGCCCTCAACACGGCCGGACTCTACATGCTGGCAAGGTGGAGGAAGACCAGGGTTGGGAGGTGACCCAGGGGTGGATGGGAGGAGGCTGCTGGACAAGCTGTTCAAGGCGACCGTCGTGGCCCTATCGGTGGCGGTGCTCCTACCCCTGTTCCACATAGTGGGCACAATAATCTACGAGGGCGGCCGGACCCTGCTTGAAGGGGGCCTCGGCTTCCTGGCCGGGCCGCCGCCCCTAGGGATAGGGCCCGCCCTGGCGGGCTCCGCTGTTCTCGTGGTTCTCACCACTCTCCTCGGAGTGCCCGTGGCCTTTCTCACAGCCGTGCTGGCGGTCGAGTACCCTGAAAGCCTTGTGGGAAGGGCGGCAAAGCTGCTCTCCAAGTCCTTCGTGGAGATCCCCACCATCCTGGTGGGCGTCCTCATGTATACCCTCATAGTGGTCCCCATGGGCTCCTTTTCGGCCCTCGCCGGCGCATCCGCGCTGGCGGTGGTTATCCTGCCCTACGTCTACACCTACGTGGAGGAGGCCCTCTCATCGATACCCAGAACCTACAGGGAGGCGGCCTTCAGCCTGGGCCTGACCAGGGCCAAGGCCCTGGTCCACGTGTTCATGGGGATAGCCAGGAGAGGCATAGCCACGGGCATCCTGATAGGCGTGGCGAAGGCCGCGGGGGAGACGGCGCCCCTGCTCTTCACCATCGGCGGCGGAACCCAGACCTACTTCAGGGGGCTGGGAGCGCCGATAGACGCTGTGCCCCTCCTCATCTACCAGTACGTCCAGATGCCCTCGGAGGCCTACCACCGCACTGCGTGGGGCGCCGCCCTCGTGCTCACGCTCCTTTACCTGGCCGTCTTCGTAGCCGTTAGAAGGGCCGTGAAGGAGGTGAAGTATTAGCTCAGCTCCTCGCGGAGGGTGAAGGGTAGCAGCGCATACATCTTGGCGAAGTCCACCAGGTCGCGGATCTCCACGTACTCGTCGGGCGCGTGGGCCGTCCCCGAGACGCCGGGGCCGTAGGATATGCCCTGGACGCCCCTCTCCACGTAGTATCTCAGGTCCAGGCCTCCTATGCACACAGTCTTCTCGGGCTCCGAGCCCAGCACCTCCCTGGCCGCCGCCGACGCCGCCCTGACCAGGGGCGTGTCGGGCTCTGTCACCACGGCGTTCATGGTGTGGATCAGCTTGGCGGTGACCTTGACCCCCGTCTCCTCCGCCACCCTCCTGGTGAACTCCTCTATCTCCCTCCAAGCCTCCTCGGCGCTCTCCTCGGGTATAACCCTCCTGTCCACGCTGAACGACGCTACTCCGGGGACCTGGTTAACCTTGTCTCCTCCCCTCACCTTGCCGCCGATCATCATGGTGGCCTTCTCGCCGCCCGGCATGTCGTAGGTGTACTTGCTCTTCCTAGACTCCACTCTGGGCTTCAGCTCCTCGATGAACCTCCGGGCGACCTCGACCATGCCCTCGAAGGCGTTGACACCTAGCCATGGTGTGCTGCCGTGCGCCGGCTTCCCCTCCACCACTATCTCGGCCCAAACGGCGCCCTTGTGGCCGATCCACATCCTGGAGGCCCCGCTGGGCTCCGCCACAACCACGTAGTCGGGCTTGGAGAGCCCCTTCTCCACCAGGTACCCTGTACCGCACTCGCCGCCTATCTCCTCGTCCGGCACGAACACGGCTTCAACAGTCATGCCCAGCTCCCCCTCGAACCTGGAGAGGGCCACCATGGCGGCAGCCATGGAGGCTAGGCCTCCCTTCATATCGGTTGTCCCCCTGCCGTAGATCCTCCCCTCCTTGACCACGGGTTTGAAGGGCTCCGTCACTGTCCAGCCCGAGCCACCCGGCACCACGTCGTAGTGGCCGTTGAAGTGGAGCACGGGGGAGCCGCTGCCCAGCCTCACCATGACAATGTACCTGGGGTTCCCCCTGGCCTCCGGGGGACACTTCTTGTCCACCAGGTCCTGGGGCACCCTGTGCACTATAACTTCGAGCCCCTGCTCGGCCAGCGCCTTGGAGAGGATCTCCACCAGCTCCCCGTACCCCTCGCCCCTGGGCGACACAGTGGGTATCTTGACCATGTCCATGAGGAGCTGGACGGTCCAATCCCTCAGCTCGTCCACCCTGGACAGAATCTTCTCCCTATCCAAGACCCTGGCACCGGGTCATAATATTGGCCCCATGGTTTAAAGGGGTAACATCAGCCCTCCAGACTCTCCCTGTACTTCTCCACCACGCTCCTACCCTTACCGGTGAGCCTGTAGACGATCCTCCTCCCAACCCTCTTCCCGACCACGAGGCCCCTGGCCTCCAGCTGCTTCAAATGCTGGTAGATGGTAGCCGGCTTTAGCCCGGAGCCGTAGACCCTTCGAAGGGTCTGCCACACCCTGTAGGGGTGAGCCTCCCCTCCAACGGCCAGGATCTCCAGGATCCTGAGCTTCGTCTCCCCCACCCTCTCCCCCTCCTCCAGGGCGCTGAGCTCCCGGCCAGCCTCCCTGTCCTGCTCCGCGACGCGCTTCAGCAGGACCGGATCCTTGAAGGCCGACCCGGTAACCACCACTACCACGCTGCTGTCACTGTCCAGGAGGCCCTCCCCGGCCAGCCTGGCCAGGCCGGCCACAGCTGTAGCGGAGGAGGGCTCCGCCACTATGCCCTCATGCCTGGCGAGGAGGTGCATGGCCCTCACAATGTCCCTATCCGACACCACCACCGCGGTGCCACGGGTCTCCCTGATAGCCCTCACCGCGTAGTCTCCCATCAGGGGGTTGGCCACGAGGAGGTCCTTGGCCAGGGTCTCGTGGGCCCCGCGGATCTCCCTCCCCAGGACCCTCATGGCTATAACTGGCGACGCCTCGGTCTGGACGGCGACGAGCCTGGGCAACTCGCCCTCCAGGAGCCCTGCCCGCCTCGCCTCCTGGAAGCCCAGGTGGAGGGCCGATATTAGTGCACCGTCGCCCGCGGGGACCACCACGTAGCCCGGGGTCTCGCCCAGGTCCCGGAGGATCTCGTAGGCTATCGTCTTGTAGCCGTCAAGCACCGTGTGGGAGGAGGGGAGGGACAGATAGTAGCCGTACCTCTCGCTGTACCTGACGGCCTCCTCCACGCAGTCCGTGTAGGTGTCCAGAAGCCTCACCTTACCCCCCATCAGCACGACCTGATACAGCTTGTTGGGCTCCACGCTCCTCGGGGTGAAGATGAGGGCCCGGAGCCCCGCCTTAGCGGCGTAGGCGGCCACCGAGACACCATAGTCCCCCAGGGAGGGCGCCACCACCCTCCTATACCCCAGCTCCACAGCCACCGAGACGTCGACCGCCACACCCCTATCTATGAAGGTCCCCGTAGGGTTAAGGGACTCGTTCTTCAAGTAGAGCCTCCCCAACCCCAGGGCCTCGCCGAGCCTCCCAGCCTGCACCAAGGCAGTGCCACCCTCCCCCAGGGTAACACCCCGGCCCAGGGGGAGAACACGTGAATAGGCCCACACACCCCTACCGCGCACACGGAGAGCCCCGGGCGCGGGTCGCTCAGCCACCAGGGGCTTGCCGCACCAGGGGCAGAACTTGGCCAGAGGGTCGTAGCCCATCGCCGCGGCGCAACCAGTGCAACGGAGCCTCGCGGAACCTCCCAGCGGCATCCCCTGCATCCACTCCGCTATACCCTTACTGTTCTATATAATACCTAATATCATGCAGAGCACCCTGCATAGGATTATAGGCGCTACATAGAACCCCTAACTAGACGAAGATGTATCTGCAAGAAAAATATGGATGCCGCATAGAAACCCACAAGATCCGAGGCTCTCAAAAGGATCCTCTCGGAAAGCTCCCTAACCGCCACAGTAAGCTCCCTGGGAGGCCTCACCACATAGAAACCCAAACCAAGAACTTCAGCTATACCCCCAACTATAACAAAGACAACCAAGGATAAAACCAGGGCTCCAACCAGAATGAGCAACATTCGGGGCACCTCTCTTCTAACATATTTAAACAAACCCTCTTTCCGCCCAGCCAAAAAATAAGGGGAGAGAAGCAACAAAGCCGAAATGAACAGCACCCCCATAACATTGAGAAGCAAGGCCGCCAAGACTATTGTGAGGGCCAAGGCATCGTTCTCCACAGTAAAACTATTCACGGCCAGGAAATACACCACCAGCAACGCAACAACAAGCCCGCCCACAGCCCTAAACAGCCCACGAAGAGCGACCCAAACCTCACGATAATTAATCCCTAGACACAACGACAAGTAAGCCGGGAACACAAGAACCAACGCAATAAAACTTACAGCATATCCATATACAGGCATTTTCAAAAGAACCCTAATATCCCTATGGAAATTGAAAAAATATAAATGTTCTACATAAATAATATTATTAAACACCATAACTACTGAAAGCACCACGGACATCAACAACGAGCCCAGCAACCCTCTAAATCCTGGCCTCAACCCTCTA
>WAQK01000053.1 GCA_015520265.1 Pyrodictiaceae archaeon
TCACCGACGGCCACCTCGACGTGGACTCGGTCAGGGAGGGCGCCATACTCATAGCCCCTGTCAAGGTGGAGGGCGCAGGCATCTACGCTGGCGACGCCCACGCCATGCAGGGAGACGGGGAAGTCGCAGGCCACACCACCGACATAACCGCAGAGACCAGGGTGGAGGTCTCCGTGATCAAGGGCCTCAGCCTCGAAGGCCCCATACTCCTGCCGCCCGAGGAGGACCTCCCACCCCTAGCCAAGCCCTGGAGGAAGGACGAGTGGGACGCGGTGAAGAAGCTGGCCGAGAAGCACGGCATAGAACCCGAACCAGTAGCGCCGATCCAGGTGATAGGCTCGGGGCCAACACTCAACGACGCCGCGGCCAAGGGCTTCGAGAGGGCGGCGAAGCTCCTAGGCATGAGCGTGGAGGAGGTCAGGAACAGGGTCACCATAACAGGAGCCGTCGAGATAGGCAGGTTGCCAGGCATAGTACAGGTATCCCTACAGGCACCCCTAAGAAGCCTCGAGAAGCTGGGCATAGACGAACTCGTGGTGAAGCACTACCAGCTACCCTACTAGCCCAAACGTTTTTCTTAGACAACAACCTTGGCGGCCCAGCCGGTTCACCGTTACCTGTGTAAAAAGAGGCTGGGCCAGGCCAAGCTTATATAATGTATACGGATCCGTATTACAAGGAGGGCTCCATGGGTAGCCGGGTAGTCCCCATACGGCTGGACGAGGAAACACTACGCCTAATAGACACGCTGGTAAGGCTAGGCATCTATAGCTCCAGAAGCGAGGCGGTGAGAGAACTGGTCAAGGCCGGGGCAGAAAAGGTTGAAAGGCTATCCAGGATCCTCGAGGCCGTCGAGAAACTCTTCCAGCTCGAAGAGGAGCATGGAGACATACCAGTAAGCCTCGACGGCGCTCTACGACAACTGCTAGAAGAGAGGGGGAGGCTCTAGATGTCATACATAGACACAAGTATCATCGTCGCCGCACTGGACCACCAGGACCCCAGGCAGAGGCAGGCCAGAAAATTGCTGGAAACAGGCGAAGACAACGTGGTGTCGGAGCTAGTCATAGCGGAGCTAGCAAGCGTGATCTCCAGGAGAGAGGAACTCGTCAAAAGCATGGCCGCCAAGCTGGGCCTACCAAGGGAACTCACCCTCACAGCACTGCTAATCTACATACTGAGGAGGTTCAAGCTAAACTACAGAGCCGTAGAAGGCCGGGCCAAAACACCCCTACTCGGCAAGATGCACACACCCATGGCCACAGCCATAGAGTTGGCGCCAAAACTGAGGCTAAGAACCCTGGACCTCCTCCACGCAGCATACGTGAAAACGCTGAAAGACGCGGGAGAACCCATTCACACCATACTAACGGCAGACACCGAGTTCGAGAAAACCTCCAAGCAGCTCAAAGAAACCGTGGGAGTGAAACCACACATTGTGAAGCAGCGAAAAACCCGAAGCGCCGCACATCAAATATGAAGGTTTAACCTGACAAGCATTTTTAGGCAGGATTACCGAAAACAGATCCCCCGGGTTGGAAGACTTGACAATAATAAGGATCAGAGGCATGCTGAGTGCCGGAGAGGACGCAGTACTAAGATTCCACCCCGAGGTAAAGGAGCTGCTGGACAGGATCAGGGAGAAGGGGTGGAGGTACAGCTTCGAGGACGTCGTCGGTAGCGCTAAGGTTGAGCTGGATCTCGGCAGGCTGGAGTTCAGGCTTAAATACTATCCTCCCAGGATCGAGGAGTTCGAAGAGAAGGGCGTCTACGAGATCGAGGCCGAAGTGGGGGACCAGCCGCCCGCAGTGCTGGAGATAGAGTCTATTGAGAGCTTCAAAGTAGCCATCTCTACAAGCCACGCGTGGAGATGCGCCACCGTAGACCCCCTCACCAAGACCATAACCCACATCAGCAGCGTACTGTGGGGAGGAATAAGACTGGGAGAGGGGAGGCAACCGGAGAAGCTCTCCGAGGCCAGGGAGGTATACGAGGTCGCCAGGTTTCTCCTAGAAAACGGGTTCAGGTTCAAGAACGAGTACGTGCTCGAGGCTTATAAGGAGCTGGTAGACCTCTTCGAAGGGAAGTACAGGTTCACCCTAACGCTGGAGCTAACCGTGGACAGGGAGAAGCTGGTCCCAGGCTGGAAGGAGCTGAAAAACGACCTGGCCAAGTTCTTCTACGAGCGAGGCCTACTAATGGAGCTGAAAACCGAGAAGGGTCCGGCCTTCCTGCTGAAAAAGCCGCTCCCCTAAAACACTATGAGAACCCCAGGAGTAGCAGGGCTGTGATACATGCCTGGGCCAGGAAACGCTTTTCTCGCCTGTTTTCGTATCTAGATACGGGACATTATGGATGCCGTCTCGTGATACGATATTCGTTGACAGGGAGGCGGAGCTCTCAGTCCTGGAGAGTTTGTGGTCCAGGGAAGGACAGAAACACTAAATTGTAGCTTTCTGTATCGAACTGTGTCTTTCTATACCTCTTAAAGCTATTAGATACGCTGATGCTGTGTGAGCATCTAGACCTCTTGCTAGTGCTACACCAATAGCATCAATTGATGTGTATGCTGGGTTAGCCTTGATAAGCATGCCATTAACTTTCCTAACTAACATCTCTATTTGAAGCAGGTACTCCCTGATAGACCACTTCCTAACCTTACCTCTAATCCTCTCTGGCTTATTCAAGTCTTCAATTACAACCTCTACGACGAGGCCATCAACCTGCTGAGACAGGAGGTGCGGGAGCCGCGAACCTACTTCTCAATACTCTCAGGCATAGCCTCGGGGAGAACCAGCCAGGCGGAGCTGGCAGGCCTCGCACACGTCGACTCTAGGACCATCGGGAAATACCTGGACCTCCTCGAGGGCCTCGACATATTGCGGCGGATAGCCCCTGTCGGCAGGAGGAAGCCCGTCCAGGTGGGATTCGCTGATAACTACTTCAGGTTCTGGTTCACCCACGTCAAGCCGCACCAGGGGATCCTTGAGGCCGGCCTCGTCAACGAGGTGCTCGGAACCATCAAGTCCACCTGGCACCAGTACATGGGCATGGTCCTCGAAGACGTAGTCCTGAAATCAGTCCCCGAGCTCAGGAGGGCCGGCATAGTCAAGCCCAGACCAGAAAGATACGGCAGGTGGTGGCGGGGCGGCGACGAGATAGACCTGGTGGTCTGGGACGGCGGGTCGGCCCAGTTTATCGAGGTCAAGTGGTGCACCCTCACGCCGAGGGAAGCGGCAAGGATCCTCGAGAAGCTTAGGGAAAATCGAAGAAAACAGGCATAACAGCCAGGGAGGAGTACAATACACTAATAGCAGGAAGACTCGAAGGACAACCACGCCTGGAACATGGCGAAGAAGCATTAGACCTTGATGATCTCGGAGAACTTCTGGGAATCCCCCGAACAACAATAGCAGATAGTGATGATGCAAGCTTCTCTGACGCCCCCCGATACACCGGAGGAAACCGTGGAGAGAAACAGGTTGAAAGTACAGGTAAAACCCTCTGGAAGTGGCTATTAAAATTCTAAAACACGAAGACCCCCACTACAAGCCTGCCTAGACCCGGCCAGCCTCCAACAGCTCCTTGGCCCTGCGGAGCCCCTCCTCCATGTGCCTCTTCACGCGCCTCGACACCACTAGGGCGTCGAGGAGGCTGCCCAGCGGGCCCCAGCCCAGCGTGTAGCTGAGTTCCATGGTCACCCGGGTAGCTCCGTTTTCCTCCGCGAAGGTGCCGGACAGCTCGTAGGTTTTCAGGGGCCCCTTCTCCACCCTAACCAGGGTGTCGTGGAACCCGCGGTTCCACTCGAAGTGCTCGGCCCTGGTGACCCATACCAGGTCGAGGGGCCCGATCCTGGCCCGGTACCTGACCGTCGAGCCTACGCCGAGCTGGGTGCCCTCGATCCTCCGGGCCTCCACTATGGAGGGGTGCCACCGAGGCGCGTTCTCCCCGTCGGCAAGGAACCGGAAGACCCTGTCCAGCGGAGCCTTGATTAGCGTTGAAACCCTCAGCCTGGCCAAGGCCGTGATCCCCGGTAACTATGGCGCCGGAACACTAAGATTATTTCGCCCCCAGTATTATGTGGAGCAGCGATGGCGGGCTCGGAGGGGTTCCTAGAGGAGTCGGCCCGGTGGGCGTCGGGCTTCGAGCTCGGCGACGCGTCTGCCAGCGTCTTGGAGGCGGCGAAAATACTGGTAATAGACACCATAGCCGCGGCCCTCTCCTCTCTAAACACGGGCCCCGGGAGGAGGGTCTGCAGGCAGCTCAGGGGGCGCCTCAGCGACGCCGAGGCGATGGCCACGCTGAGCGTGCTCCTGGACCACGACTCCACCCTCCTATACTACGGTCACATAGGCCACGGGACCGTGTCCGCCCCCCTCCTCGGCTATGAGGGGGAGCTGGGCGGCGCAGGCCTCCTGGAAGCCGTGATAGCGTCGGCGGAGGTGGGGGCCAGGCTGGCTGCTAGCCTCTCCCTCGGCAGGACGAGGGGCCAGATGATGACGGTGATCCACAGCCTCGCAGCGGCCACGGCGCTCGGCAAGGCGGCTGGAATGCCCCCTAACAGGCTGGAGGCCGCCATGACCCTCTCCCTAGCCTACATGGTCAGGCCCAGCAGAAGCGGGTTCACGACCATCGCCAAGGTTCTGGCAGCAGCCAACGGCGTCTCCCTGGGCATGAGGGCCTACAGGCTGGCACCCCTCAGCCGGGCGGCCCGGCCCTCAGCCGTGCTGGAGGACCTCTACAGGGAGTGGGGAGGCATAGCCCTCCAAGCCCCCCTGGGAGGCTACGGGGAACGCTGGCACCTGGAGACACTATCAGTAAAGCCCTGGCCGGCATGCAGCTACGCGCAGACAGCCATAGAGGCCGCCCACAGGATAGCGGAACAGCTGGAGCCCGGAGAGGTCGAGGAGATCCTGGTCGAGGGCAGCGCACTAACCTACTACATGGACATGATGCACAGGCCGGCCGTCAAGGGCCCTGAAACATCCTTCACCACACTCCAGTTCTACACACCGTACCTGGTAGCCTACACACTAGCCAGACGCGGCTTCGGCAGGGAGGCATACGAGGAGAAGTCGATCAAGGACCCCCAGATCTGGAGGCTGGCATCCAGGGTTAGAAGCATCCATAACACTAGGTTCACCTCACACGTCCTGGCCGAGCCCCTGCCCTTCGGCGTAGCCATAGGGGAGCTGGGGCCCGCCAGGTCCCTCGCCCTCATGGCGAAGCTCCTCGGCCCCCACGCCATACCCGTCGTTATGGGCAGGCCCGGCATCCTCAGGGGCGCCAGGCTAGAGGAGGTGGACCTGAGAAACACCAGGAAACACGTGCCGGTAAGAGTGGTTGTCAGGACCCGTACAGGGAGCCTGGAAGGCGAGGCGTGGATCGTCGAGGGTTTCCACGGCACGGGCAGCAGGGCCAAGAGGGAGAAGGCTCTAGGCAAGCTCCTCGAAGGCTCGGAGAACCTGCTGGGCCGTGAGGATACCAGAATGCTCGCCGATGTACTGCTCAGCCTGGAAAAGGCGGGGCCCGACGAGGTGGGCCTAGTCAAGAAGCTTCTCCACGAGGCACTAAGATGCTGAGCATGCCGGGCCTCACCTCCACGGTGAGCTCCTCCAGGAACCCCACGATGTCGCCGTCAACCTCGCCCAAAACCCGGCTGCAGGAGAACCGCATCCTCGACGCCTGGCCATAGACGACTCCTCCAAACCCTACATGCGCCCCCCTCAGAGCCGCCCTCAGCAGTCTCAGGGCCCTTAGCCTGGACAGGCGGGGTATAACCAGATAGTCGGCCAACCCGTCATCCAGCCTAGCTTCGGGGAAAAGCCTGAACCTGCCGGCCCTGTACATGGTCATACCGGCGGAGAGCAGCATGGCTCCGCCGCTGTACACCTCCCTGCCCCCGGCCTCCACGGCGCACTCGGCCGGCTGGACGCCCCGGAACACCCTCTCGAGGGCTGCCAGGGCGTATGCTGGCCTCCCGCCGAGAAACAGGTACTTGGACGAGCTCCTCAAGACCTCCGCCATGAAGCCCAGAGAGGCCCCCAGCACGAAGAACCTGTCCAGCTCCACGGCGTAGCCCAGGTCAACCCTCCAAACAGAGCCCTCAGCCACAGCGCCCCTCAACGTGCGGCAGGGGTCGCCGTCGCCGTACACCGATTTGTAAAACGTGTTGCCCCTGCCCAGGGGCAGCACGGCCACAGGCTGATCCGCACCCCTCAGCACGTCGGCGGCCAGGCCCACAGTCCCGTCTCCCCCGCCCAGCACCACCGCGTCGTAGCTTCCAACAGCCTCCTCCAGCAAGGCCCTGAATTCCCCGGGACCCCCCGGGCGCCTCACCTCAACCTCGGCACCCGCACCCCTCACAGCGTCAACACACCTGTCGACCAGGGCCTCCTCGTAGCCTCCCGACGCCCTGTTAACCAGGAAAAGCACCCTCATCACAGCACACCGGGGCGGAGCAGGGTTCTTAGAGAAATAATGTGTAGGGGAAAGGTATAACCGTAGCGGAGGCCCAGGCCAGGCTCTAGCCGCCCGAGACACGGCGCCGCGCCAGTGCGTAGAGGACCAGGGAAACCGCAGCTATGGCGCCGTCGAGCACGGCGTTGAGCCTCAAAGCGCCAGCCTCGGGGTACACGGTGAGCCATGCCAAGCTGGAGTAGGAGGATGCAGCCTTACCTACAGCCAGGGGGAGCAGCATCGGCCAGTACCTGCGGGGATCCACGGCCACCATCAGGGCCAGCACGGAGACCGTGGCCATGAAGGCCAGTGCCAAGCCGTGCCAGAACGCGGCGCCGAGGCCCACAGGGGCTCCTGCGAACTTGCCGGGGAGCAGGGCGAACCCCAGGCCAACAGCGGCGAACCCGAGGAATGCTGCCGCGGCCAGCAGCCTCACGTATAGCCAGAACCTGTCCATCACGGCCCACCCAGGTCCTGGGCAACGTTGTCGGCTATCATCAGGGCGAGGGCATTTATCGTTAACTGGGGGTTCACCCTGGTGGTCGAAGGCAGCACCGATGCGTCGGCCACGTAGAGCCCCTCGTAGCCGAACACCCTGCCGCCACCGTCCACCACACCGGAGTCGGGCCCGTCGGCCATCCTAGCGGTGGACATGGGGTGGTAGGCGCTCAGCTTGTAGGCCCTGGGCTTAGCGCTGGAGAGCATCCTCCTAAGCTCCCCCACGCTCCTAGCAGCCTCCGCCCTCTTGAGCGGCGGGTACACCCTCTCGGCCCCCGCGGCGAACAGTATCTCCGCGGCCAGCTCCACGCCGGCCCTAACCTTCTCCAGGTCGTCGGGGCAGAGGTCGTAGCTCGCCACACCAGCCAGCCTGAAACCCGACACGCTTCCCGTGCAGTCGTCGCTGGACTGCACTCCTATCGAGGCCAGCCTAGGATAAGAGGAGAGCTCGTCCACGGGGAGGCTGGCGGCGCTGTACCCTATGCCGGGCGGAGGGAAGGTGGCCAGCAGGAGGGTGTGGTGCTCCTCCAGCAGGTCGTCCACGTAGTAGGACTGCATCGTCCCAACCCACCCCTCGACCCTGCGGGGCATGACACCGCTAACACCGGCTGCGGGGTGTATGTGGAGGTGCCTTCCAAGATGCCTGCCACCCACACCCGATGCCCTGAGAAGCCTCGGTGTGCTGAGGGCGCCGGCAGCAACCACCACTGCCCTCGCCTCAACCTCCAGGAGGCTCCCGCCGATCTCCACGTGGACACCCCTAGCCCTGCCATTCGAGAAAAGAACCCTGCGGACCTCGGCGCCCGCGAACACCTCCAAGCCCCGGCCAGCAGCGTCGGCCAGGAAGCCGAGCCTCATGTCAACCTTGCCCCGGCAGGGGCAGCCGAAGGCGCACTCTCCCAGGCCCCGGCAGTCGCCGAGGGGCCTCCGGACAGGGCCGTGGCTAAGGCCCAGAGCCTCCGCACCCTCCCTCATGACCCGGGCGTTGCCGCCGAGGAGCTCCTCGGGCACAGGCCTGACGCCTAGCCTCCCCTCCACCAAGCTGTAGGCCTCCCCCAGCTTCCCGGGATCGATGCGGGCCCCGGTGGCTCGGCGCCACTCCTCGAGGACACCCCCGGGGACCCTGAACATTGTGCCCGAGTTAACCGTGACCGTGCCTCCCAGAACCTTGCCGTAGGGCAGGCTCACCACCGGGGTGCCCCACGTGAAGGTTAGGCCAGCGTCCCAGTAGTACTTGAGGGCCCTGAAGACCGGGTGCTCCCCCACCAGCTCCTCGGCCCGCGGCTCCGGGCCAGCCTCGAACAGTGCAACCCTGTAGCCCAGAGACGCGAGGCGCCAAGCAGCGACGGCGCCCCCGGCCCCGCTCCCCACCACCACGACGTCGTACCTGCCCCGCGGCCCCCTGCTCGAGGAGAGCCTCGGCTGGCTGCAACTGGAGAGGGGCGGGAGCCTCTCCCACCTCCTATACCCTATCGACTCGGCCGCACCCCTATCCACGTAATAGAGGGCCAGGACGAGGAACTCGAGGAGGCCCACCATGTCGGCCACGAGCCCCGTAGGCTTGAGGCCCCTGAGCCACTCCCTCCGATCCTCGATACGCATGGAGGTGAAGGTCCTCCATTTGCCGAGCAGGGGCGCCAGATCCACCAGCCTGGCGGCTAGGTTCAGAGCCCTCCGGGGAGCGGGGCCGAGGATAGGCAGAACCCTCTCCCCAACAACCTCGGCTGGCCTCCGGGTGCCGAGCTCCGCCTCGGAGAGGGCCTCCAGCACCCTGAGGAGACGCAACACCCTCGCCCCAGGCTACCTGGACTCCAGCGCGTAGGCGGCCATCACCAGGCCCTCGAACATCTTGTACTTGTCAACGAACCCCCCGCATGTCAGCCTAACCGTTATGGGGTCCAGCCTCTCCACGCAGGGAAACAGGCTTGCCAGGTCGGCGTGGAAGGGCCTCTTGAACTCCACCACGAACTCCATGTCCCCAGGAGGCTCCAGGGGCCTAGCCTCGCCCCCGCGGAGCCTGGCCAGAGACTCGTCGACACCCCTCCTCAGCTCCTCCAGCACCTCCTCCATGCTCCGGCTCACGGCCGCGAAGTAGGAGAGGGGCTCCTTCAACGCAACGAACACAGCCCAGGGGGTGTGCCTGGACACCTCAGGCTCCAGGGCCTTGTCGCCAGCCACCATCACCACCGGCACCCCCAGCTCGCCCAGGGCGTAGGTGTTGAGCAGGTACTCGCTGGCAGGCTCCCCGCCCAGCAGGATCCTCTGAACGATCCTCCCCGCATAGGTGTGGCCCAGAACGCCGCCGCCCTGAGGCGACGTGTGGTAGCCCAGCAGGTACGCGGCCTCGGCGCCCCGGGCCCCGGCCACCATGGAGAGGGGCCTGGGGAACCCCCTGACAATCTCGACGCCCCTGGGCGCCTTGAAGGGGTCTATGTTCAGCATGCTGCCATGGCTGTCCGCCACCACTACACGGTCAAAGCCCCGGGCCAGGAGCTCCTCGGCCGCCGTGTAGGTGACCCTGCTCATAACTTCGCGGAGTTCGTGGAACAGCTTGTCGCCCGGCCCCATATGGGGCCTCCCAACAATGTAGGGCATACCCTCCGCATCCACGGATATGAAGGCGTGCCCGCCCAAAACACTGCACCCAAGTATATGTCTCGACAGCGGAAATAACGTTGCCGCCCCCGCCGCGGGGAGGGCAACGCCGCTCCGTAGACTACCTCCTCAGCCTAGCAGCAACCACCAGCACCGATGCGGCAGCCAGCGCGGCCACGCCCAGCATGCTCAGGCCTCCCTGCCCGGCCGGGACCAGCTGGCCGCCCACGGCTCCTCCCGGCCCAATGGTGACAGAGAAAACGTTGCCGGCAAACCCTATACAGTCGCTGCTCGCCGTTATGCCCGCCGAAGCACTAGTGTCACCCTCCGCCACCAGCCCGCTGACATCAACGGTCAGCGTGTCCCAGAGGGCCCCGTAGCTTGAGGCGCCGGTCCTCGGGTCGGCGCCGGGGAAGGCGTCGGCGGCCCTGAGCGAGGAGCCTGGACCCGCCACGGCAACCCCGTTGAACAGGGCCACGTCGTTGGCCGCGTTGTCCTGGCCGTCGATCACTATCCACGTGTTCTTAGCCGAGACCGGGCCCGCAGCCGGGCTGGCCCAGCTAATCAGGTGGTCCGCGTCGGCAGCCTCGTTGCCCAGATCCACCACTGCTCTCAGAGGCTCCGAGGGATTCTCGTACACCACTATGAGCGAGGCACCCTCAGCCAGGGGCGGCGTCGAGTCGCTCCACGGGTCGCTGAAGTCGGAGACGCCTGTAGGGTAGCCGCTGATCATGTAGACCCCGTTGCCGGTCACGAAGCCCGTGACGTCCGCCGCAAAGGTGGTGCTCAGGCTCGGCGACCAGCAGTACGGGTTAGACACAGTCTTGATCACCGTGCCCTCGAAAAGGGTGCCGTTGACCAGCACCGCGCCCGAGGACACCGAGTCCTCCAGGATGTTCCACACAAGTATCGCCTTAACCACAGTAGCGCCGCCCGGCACACCGGTTATAGTTATCAGGTCCCAGGGCTCGTTCCTGAGACTAGTCCCCGCCGCCACGTAGTCGCCGTGGATCTCAGCATAGTACTCCGTCCCCATTATCGGGCTGGAGGCCTGCATAACCTCCGGTCCACCGCCAACCTGGACGCAGGCGCCGCCCGCGCAGTCGGAGGGCTCAACAGCCATGGTCATTGCTGCCGAGGATGCTGCCAAGACCAGAAGGATTGCTAGGACTAGGCCTATGTTTTTCTCCATAAGATACCAGCTAGCCTATCATTATCGAGTATATGCTATAAATACCTTTTTTAACAAAAATTAATGTAGACAAAAAATAAAATACCATATAAGTCTAAAAACAACAAAAATACACAACAACTGGACCCTAGACCGCCAGCAACATTAAAAACCAGACCATCAAACCACCGGGGAGGAGCCGCCGTGCCGGGCAGAGCAGCGCTGACCATCTACGTGGCGGCGCCCTGGATCCTCTGGCCCCTATCCTTCGTCGTGTTCAGGGACCACTTTATCTGGGCCATGGCGGCCTCCACGGGACTCATAGGCATGGCTACACTCCTCCTAGGTGTAGCCGAGAACCTAGGGCCCAGACGCCGGTGGCCTCTGGCAGCGGTGGCCTACACGGCCCTCCTCTACACAGCGTTCGCGGCGGGAAACCTGCTGGCAGAGGCTCTCGGCATGGGGCGAGGCGTGGAGGAGGTATACCGGATGGTGGGGCGAGACCCCATCCTAGCGGCGCCCTTAGCCTGGATAGGGTTCTGGGAGGAGGTCTACTGGAGGGCAGGGCTGCAGGAAGGGATAGTTTCCGGGAGGCTGAGGCTCCCCTGGCCTCTGGCCAGCATACCCTACGCGCTTGTCCACGTCTCCACGGGGAACCCCGTGCTCGTCGCGGCAGCCCTCGTGGTGGGCCTGACGCTGGGCCACGAGGCCCACAGGTACGGCGCCGCCGTGTCGGCGGCGAGCCACGTGGCCTGGCTATACCTTGTGCTCCTGGCGGCGCCCCTCAGGTAGTCCTCCGGGTGCGGGTTCAACACGATTTTTCTGGAAAATTTTACAGAAATGTTTAAATAAGATGCACCACGCACCGGGGTGCCCGGGCAGAAATTGGCAAAGACTCCCCTTATCAACCCACACGTAGCGGCGACCCTGAGGCAGTCCCCCACCAGGAAGATAGACGCGCTGAGGGAGAAGCTGGCCAGGGAGGGCAAGGACGTGATACTGCTCTCAACGGGGCAGCCCGGCATACCACCCGTCAGACAGCTGAGGGAGGCAGTGGCCAGGCTACTGGAAGAGGAGACCATGAAGTACTACGGCTACACCCCCAGCAACGGGATCAGGCCCCTAAGAGAGGCCATAGCAGAGGACATCAAGGGCCTGGGAGGGCCCGAACTCGACCCCGACCAAATAGTGGTCACCGCGGGCGGCCAGCACGCCATGTTCTCGGCCCTAGCGTCGATCCTCGAGCCAGGAGCCGAGGTTATAATGACCGACCCCACCTACTTCGGCTACGAGCCCCTCATCAACTACTTCGGAGCCAAGCCCGTATACGTGGAGACCAGGATGGAGGAGGAGTACCAGCCCAACCCCGAAGCCCTGGCCGAGAGGATCAGCGGGAAAACCAGGGCCATCCTCCTCGTAACCCCCGACAACCCCACCGGCAGAGTCATCCACCCCCAGGTCGCCAAGGCCCTGGCGGAGCTTGCCCAAGACCACGGCTTGTGGCTCATAGTGGACGAGGCATACAAGACCCTCATATACGAGGGCAGCCACGTGTGGCCCTACAAGCACGCGCCGGAGAACGTGGTAGGCATAAACACGTTCAGCAAGGACCCGGGCTTCCCCGGCTGGAGGCTCGGCTACATCTACGGCCCGCCCAGCCTCATAGCCCCGGCGAGGCTCGTGGCCGAGGAGGCCGTGTACTGCCCGCCCAGCATAGCCCAGTACGCGGCCCTCATCTACATCAGGGAGGGGCTGAGGAAACACTACCTAGCCAGGGTCATACCCGAATACGTTAAGAGGAGGGACGCCATGGCCCAGGCCCTGGAGAAACACGTGCCCAGGGCAAGGTTCCTAAAAGCCAAGGGCTCCATGTTCATGCTCGTCGACCTGAAAGAATACCTGGTGCCCGCCGGGATGGGCGCGGAGCAGTTCTCCAGGAAACTGCTGGAGGAGAAGCTAGTGGCAACCATACCTGGAACCTACTTCGGCAAGACGCCAAGATACTCGGTGAGACTCAGCTTCGCCACCGAGACCCCCGAGAGGATAGCCGAAGCAATAGAAAGAATGGGGGAGCTCCTCGAAAAACTCTGAGCCCACCCCAACGGGTTCTTTACCCTCCTACCTCCTCGCCAACCCCCTGGCCAGCGCCAAGGCCAAGGCGATCACGACGAGAAGCAGGATCAGCGTGTCCACGTTAACCGCCCTGCCTGTGCCGGGCAACACTATGGTTCTACTATAAGACCTGGTGATCGTGGTTACCGTGACCGTGGTAGTCGTGTTGGGCAA
>WAQK01000054.1 GCA_015520265.1 Pyrodictiaceae archaeon
AGGTGGGGGCCGTGGACCTCGAGGGGGCTAAGCACGGCGAACAGCAATGTGTGGTCGCGGGGCAGCTGGGCCAGTTCCTCGTGGGTCAGGTCCTGGTACCTTAGAACGTTTGTCATGATGTGCACCCGGGGGCTTGTAGGCTATGAGTCGTGGTGAGGGAAATTGCTTACCTGGATTAGGCCCATCTGTGCTTGAACAGGTCTGCTAGGCCCTCCTCCGCCTCGGCCGCCACCAGTACCAGTTCGAGGAAGGGTTTAACCTCTGCCTCGAGCAGATGGCCGCCCAGCACCTCGCCTGCGCTCCTGGAAAGCACGGCGTGGAGATGCGGGTAGGGCCTGCCGTCGGGCCCTCTGACCACGTTGCCCTTCAGTGACAACACCTCGAGTATGTAGCCCTGCCTGGGCCTGATCTCCTCGACCTCGTATCCCTTCCCGGTGAAGATGCCCAGCTTGGCGCGGAGGAACCCGCCTATGCCCTGGACCCAGGCGAAGGGCGTGTCCAGGTCCTCGAAGGCCCTTGCAACTGCCTCGAGGGGGTTCTCCCCCTCCTCTACCTTCAGATACATAGCTTTGAGGCCTTGAAGCCTCTTGATCTGCATGGGTCTCACCGTCTCACTATTAGTTGTTCATCGAATTAATCTACTTGGACAACCCCTATCTCCTCCAGCCCGGCGACCTCTACCCTTTCCCCGAGAAGCCTTCTAACCTCGTCAGCCCGTTCCGAAAGTTTGCGGCGCAGCCTCTCATCCTCCGTAACCAGGGTTAGGCCGTGTTCATGGGCTGCCACAACGTAGGCAGAGTCGTAGTATGTTGCTCCGAGCTGTATAGCCAGCTCCAGAACCCTGGCCCAGCTTCGAGGCTCAATGACCCTTACAAGGCTCCCGATAACGGCGTGGAGGGTTGACAGGACGCTCGAGGCCTCCTCTCTAGTGAGGGTGCCCAGTAGGGCGGTTTCTTTCCATAGGGCATTCCCGACCTCGTAGAGAGCCAAGTTTAACGTATAGCCGTTCCTTAGGAACTCATATGCTCTGGACCTATGCCGCCGTATTGCTAGTAAAAGCGATGAGGAGTCGAACAAGTGGCTCATCCTTCCTCCCTTGAGGACCTTATATGCTCTACTAGTCTCTTCTCCGGGACCTTGCCCAGTATTTTCCCGGCTTCTTCAAGCATTCTTCTAAGTTCTTCCTCCTCCCTTCTAGCCACCTCTTCTTGCAATGCTCTTCTTATAACCTCGCTGACATTGATGCCGTACTTCCGGATCTTCTTGTATAGCTCTCTCTTGATCTTAGCTGATACTGTAATGTAGGAGGACATTGTGGCTACCCTAAATATACTACGATCTTAGGTCTACAAAAACATTCCTACAAGCTACGGCTACCTTGGTCCAAGGAGCCCTGTAACGGCTGCTTCTTCCCTCCCCTACTTAGGCTCACCACGCCTAGCTATCCGCTCGTACACCTCCTCAGGTAGCGACACGTCCTCGGCTCTGAGCTGGGTTTTTCCTAGAAGCACCATGCCCTTACCGGGCTGGATGTCGATCTCCCAGAGGTGGAGGTCATGGGGCGTCTGCCTCATCTTCTCCACCAGGACGTAGCGACGCAGCCTTCCCCCGGCCAGGCGGCGTGTGAACCTTATGATGCCGTCAGCGATGTGTTCCAGGCCCCACCCGTAGGCCTGCATGGTGGTTATGGCGTACTGGGAGATTAGTAGGGCTGTGAAGTCCCATCTGCTGAGGACACGTTTGACCTGGTAGCTGTACTTCCTGGCCATGACCGGCTTGTCAAGCCAGAAGGCACTCATCGAGTCTATTATTAGCCTGGCCCGGCCGTAGCCCAGGTACCTCTTGGCCTCGATCACCTTGTCTATGAGCTCCTCCACAGTCACCTCCACCAGGCTCCAGGGGTCGCCCCTCTCCCTGAGAAGAGCGTCTATTATAACGAGCCTCCTGTCCTCCAAGGCCTTCTTGAAGTCCCAGCCGAACTGGGCTGCCTGGCGCACTATGCTCTCCCTACTCTCCTCGGTGGTAACGTAGATCACCTTGTCCCCCTCCCTCACGCCCTGCGCAGCGAAGTGGAGCGCGAAAATGGTTTTGCCGCAGCCAGGCTCCCCCGTTACGGCGACGAAGAATCCCCGGGGAATACCTCCAGCCAGTAGCTCGTCGAAGCCCTGCACGCCTGTGGAAAGCCTCTCCACATAGCCCAACGTGGCATTGCACCCCCTTAAGGATCCATTGGGCTCGGCCCAATATATGTGGAGGTATTATCCAATATTACCCGAACTGTGGAATTGTAATGGGTCTCAAGGAAACAAATAATAGTCGCCAACGTGAAACCAGTGCCTAGAGTAGGGGGTCGGCCGGAGGGACGCTGTATGAGGAGCCCGTGGCTGGCGGCTGCCCTGGCCATCGCCGTGGTCCTACTCATAGGTCTAGCGGTCTATGCCGTTCAGCGGTACTCGCTCTGGCTCAGATCCCAGTGTGAGCCTAGGTGTGGCACTCTCGACGACCTTGTGACGAGCACCCTCTACCTGATGATAATCATAATAGTAGCGGCCATAGCGGTGTATGGGCCGGCAGCTGCCACGGCAAGCAAGCCCTTCATATGGTGAGCCTGCCTGCTGGTCTAGGCTAGGCCTGCCTCGACCAGCTCTCGTAGTGCGTCTTCGTCCCATTTATCCTCGACTAGTTGGTGTTCGGCGTAGCCCGGCTTGCCCTGCACATGTTTTTTCTTGAGAGCCACGGCCCTTCTAGTTGGGTGGAGAAGTACGTCGAGGTACGCACGCACCATGCCCGCAACCGTGGCTTCCTGGAAGACTATTTTCTGGTCCCTAGTCTCTACGACTAGGCGTATATGTCTGTGGCCAGGAGGTATGTATGCGTATACTGCCTCCACGTCCTGGTTGCGGTACACCTTGACGGGCTTCAACCTCCTGCAGCCTCCCCGGCTACACGGTTTTCGGCGTCTTGACCACGATCACGGGTGTCTCGGCCCGCCTCACAATGTTGTCGGCGACGCTTCCCAGTAGGGGGCGGAAGAAGGACTTGGAGTGGGGTCCTACCACTATGGAGGTGGCGTCGAGGCTTCTTGCAGCTTCCAGGATCTTCTCGGCGGGGCTACCGACAGGCACCAGGGTTTGAGAGGCCTTAACCCTTGCTTTCTGGAGCAGGCTGTTGAGCCTATCCTGCGCCCTAGCCTTGTCTTCCTCCCTTTCTACCACGTGTACGACGATGAGCTCGGAGCCCGTGAGCTTGGCGAGCATAGCGGCCTCGTCGAGAACGATCTCCGAGTCGAACTCCAGGTCTATTGCTACGAGTAGCCTGCCCCAGGGATCCCTGGGTCTTAGGGGCTCGTCGTCCCGTCTCGGGAACCTGGCAACTATAACCGTTTTGTCGGCCATGTGGACCACGCCCTCCGAGACGCTTCCCAGCAGCTTAGCCGAGAGCCAGCCCATGCCGCGGGAGCCCACGACTATGGCGTCGGCCTCCGCCTCGTCGGCCAGCCTCACGATCTCCCTAGCGGGATCCCCTATGACGGGAGGCATGACCACGGCTTTGAGGCCCTTCTCGGCTAGGATGGATGCATACTTCTCCAGCTTCTCGCTAACCACTCCTTTAAGGTCGTTCATCAGGGACATGAAGTGGGGTCCCAGGGGGCTTCGGTGGAGGATCTCTGTGGGTATCGCCGTTGACGATATCACGTGAAGCAGCCTGTACTCCTCAACCCCCGCCTTTGCTAGTACGGGTAGCCAGTCGACCAGGAGATCACTGAGCTTGGATAGGTCGAGGCCTACTAGAACACGCCTGTACGGTGCTGTCACGGCTCCCTCCTCCCGGTTACGGTTGGATCCATGTATTATATGAGTGGTGGAGCTACGGCGCCTCGGGGGGAGCCCACTCAGGCATTAGGCCCAGCTGTGCAGCCAGCACGGCGAAGCCCAGGAGGAACGTCAGGATCGCCACTGGGAACCCTATGCTCATCCACCTAGCCATGCTTATATCGCTTATCTTCTCTCCGTACTTCCTCAGCTTCTCCAGGTAGCCCGCCGCGACTATGTTGGCAGTGGAGCCTATCACGGTGGCGCTGCCCCAGTAGGTGCCCGCCACCAGCATGACCCACCATACGGGGAACACGTTGACGTGGGCGGCGAGGCTCTCTACGACGGGTATCAGCGTGGCTATGGCCAGCACGTTGTCCAGGAAGGCTGTCAGTATCCCTGCTATGAGGCCTACAAGGATCATCACCTTTATCAGATCCCCGCCCGAGGCCGATACTACTGCATTGGCTATCCTCTCGGTCACCCCGGTGTACTGGA
>WAQK01000055.1 GCA_015520265.1 Pyrodictiaceae archaeon
ATCCTCTCGAAGCCCGAGGGGGTCTCCACGGCCCTGAATTCCAGGACCATCTCGGAGAGCTTGGAGACCCAGGAGTATGTTTGGGGTGTGAGTACATTCTTGTCCAGCACCAGGTAGGTCACGGCCTGTCTCCCCATCATCTTCTTAAGATAGTCGAAGAGGTGTGAGGGGCTGAGCTCGGAGAGGCCCCTGTAGTCCAGCACTATGGCTGAGAAGCCCTTGGAAGCGTATTCTTCAGCCATGCGGAGCACCGTGGCTGGCTCCTCCACGTTCTCAACCACCACAGCTTTGCCCAGCTGGACGCGTATGTTTATCCCCGAGATCTCTAGGAGGTAGAGGTAGTCCTCGGGCATTCCCCTATACATAAGGAGGGCCACCATGCCGCCATTGCTGACCGCCTCCCTGGCCAGCGACGCGACCACCGCCGTGAGCCTGGACTCCGGTGTTCCCAGTATAGTCACGAGGCTACCCTGAGGTACCGGCCCATAGACGTCGCTGAGAACCGGCAGATGCATCCTCATGAACCGGAAGGTGACGGCCATCAGGGCACCCCTCAATTGCGTGGCTCACAGCGACACTCAATATATAGTGGAGGCCTGAACTACTAGAAAGTTGCGCAGCGGCGGAGGGCGAGTCTTGCTGGACCAGGCCTGCTCTAGGTATGAGTGGTGCCCCAGGCTCCGGAAGGAGGTGAAAAGTATCCTAGGGGACGACCCGGTTCATGGCTATCCCCATGTGGTTAGGGTCGCGGAGCTTGCACTCAAGATCTCCGGCACGCTGTGCGGCGTCGACGAGGAAATCCTTCTAGCGGCAGCACTAGTACATGACGTGGGAAGGCCGTTCGAGAGTGAACGGGGGAAGCACCATGCGGTTATAAGTGCGGATGAGGCTCCAGCTCTACTTAGGAGGGCCGGGTTTCCCGATGAAAAGGTGCCGCGCGTGGTGGAGGCCGTGCTTGCCCACAGCTTCTCCCTAGGGGTCAGGGCCGAGAGCATGGAGGCCAGAGTGCTGAGTGACGCGGACAAACTCGATGCTATGGGTGCCGTTGGGGTGGCCAGGGCCTTTATCGAAGGGGATAGGAGGGGCCGTGGCTTCGAGGGCACCGTGAAGCACTTTGAGGAGAAGCTGCTCAGGCTTAGAGAACTGATGCATACCGAGCCAGGTAGGCGGATGGCAGAGGATAGGCACCGGTTCATGAAGATGTTCCTCGAGAAATTCCTGGAGGAGGCTGGGTTGAAACACGTTTATAGCCTGGACAAGGCTACCTAGACTGGGTGCCATGTCTTGGTCAAGCTGGTCTACCTCGTTCTGGACGGGGCGGCTGATGACCCCTCGGCCAGTGAGACCCCGCTCATGGCCGCCGACACGCCCGGCCTCGACGAGCTGGCCAGGAATGCTAGGATGGGGCTCCACTACAGTATAGCCCTGGGAGTGGCCCCGGAGAGCGACGCCGCTGTGCTCAGCCTCCTCGGCTACGACCCTGAAAAACACTACACCGGACGCGGGCCCCTCGAAGCCCTCGGCGCCGGGATCAGGATCAGGGAGAATTACGAGGTGGCCTTCAGGGCCAACTTTGCCACTGTGGACGAGTCCACGCTGGAGCTTGTGGATAGGAGGGTTGGGAGGAGCCTCACCTCGGAGGAGGCTAAGCTGCTGGCAGAGGCTGTTGACGGCATCGAGCTGGACGGAGGGCGCGGCTACGCCAGGGTTAGGGCCACGATCGGACACCGTGCGGTGGTTGTGCTGGGCCACAGGGAGCACAGGCTTAGTGGCGAGGTGGACAACACCGACCCGGCATACGTGAGGAAGGGGAAGATCTCCGAGGCCGTGCCTAACCCCCCGCGCAGGGTCAGGGAGGCACGGCCCTTGGAGGAAACAGAGGAGGCTAGGCTGGCGGCGAGGCTTGCCAACGAGTTCACCTGGAAGGCCCACGAGGTTCTGAAGAACCATCCAGTCAACTTGGAGAGGGTTAGGCGGGGCCTGCTCAAGGCCAACATAATACTGCTCCGCGATGCAGGTTCGCAGCCGCCCAAGCTGAAGCCCCTACACCAGGTATTTAGCGCCAGATTTGCGGCTATAACCGAGATGCCTGTGGAGAAGGGCATAGCTATAGCTGCGGGCATGTATCCGGCGGAGGCCCTGATGGCCGGGAGTAAGGAGGAGAGGCTGACCGACAGACTCCGGCTAACGCTTAAATTGCTCGAGAGCTACGATGCTGTCTACGTGCATCTCAAGGGCCCCGACGAGCCGGGGCACGACGGCGACTTTGAGGGCAAGGTCCGGGAGATCGAGCTGATAGATAGGCATTACGTCCAGCCTCTACTGGACAGGGTGGATCTAGACCAGGTGGCCTTCCTGGTAACCTCGGACCACGCGACGCCCTGGAGGCTTAGGGCCCACAGCGGGGACCCCATACCCTTCATGGTCTCCTGGAGAGGTCTGGCGCCCGATGGGCTCCAAGGCTTTAATGAAAAGGCGGCGGCCAAGGGCTCGCTAGGCGTGCTGAGCCATGGGTGGCAGTTGCTGCCCCTGACCTTCAGCCTGATTAGAAGCGGATCTCAGAGCTAGATGAGCCTGTACTCCCTGCCAGCGTGGAGATAAGCCAGGCCCTCGGACACCATGGCCTCCAGCAACATTTTCTCCTCGCGGGTCAGCCTCGAAACCTCGCCCACGGGTATGGGAAACCTGGATCTGAACTCGTCGTAGAATCTCTTCTCAACAACGAGTCCTCCTAGAACCACTGCCTCGCCCGAGTCCAGGTAGTCCTTCAGGGACCTGGATATGGCGTGCCTCCTAGCCTCGTCGAGAGGGATGACCTTCCTCTCTTCCAATAATTCTCTAAGCTCCCTCACCCTAGGCCGAGTTCTCCGCAATCCTGGGTCTTCACCGCCTCTCCGCCTGAGAGCCTCCCTGAGCTTCTCCAACTCGTCAGCCACCATTCCCAGCCTCTCCTCCAGGGCGTCTAGCCTGGCCTCTAGCACGCTCATCCTCTTCTCGAGTGCGTCAAGCCTCGAGGAGGCCTCTGCAGCTTTGATCCCGGCCTGCGAGACTGGGGGGCCCCTGACCTGGTATGCCTCAAGGTCGCGGGGCTGGGCCACTGCCACGTAGCCTCTGGATGTTCTCACTACCTGTCCTCTATCCCTGAGGCGGAGGAGGGCTACCCTGACCTTGGTTAGACTGAGGCCCAGGGCATCAGCTATTTTCCTCGGATTGGACCCCGGGTTCTCCTTCAGGTATGCGAGAACCATGTCCTCGACGCTGGCCAACCATAACACCTCGGTTTCCAGCATTCACCTATTATTTAATTGGTAACTAACGATATTATTCATAAGTGCTACGAGGGAGGGGGTATCATTGGGCGTAGTAAGGATAAGTGTGTCGCTGGACCAGGACATGGTGCGGAGAATGGAGGACTTCATGGCGGCGCGAGGCATAACCAACAGGTCAAGCCTGGTCATGGCTGCGCTGGAATCCTACCTTTCAGAACACGTGGCTGTAGAGGGTGCTGAGGGAAGTCTCTACGGGGCGGTAGCCGTGTTCTACGAGACCCATGAGCATGAAGCCGAGCACGCCGTGACGGAGTCGCAGCACGGCTTCCTAGACATAGTGGTGGGCGCGTTCCACATCCACGTATCGCGGGACCGGTGCCTGGAGCTAATAGTGGTTAAGGGGCCAGCCAGCAGGGTTAGGGAGCTCATAGAGAGGCTCTCGAAAGCTAGAGGTGTTCTAGGGGTTAAACCCGTAGTCTACAAGTTGTAGGAGGCCCGTTTCCCGCAACAGGGTGCCTGACCTTGGTACTGCTAAGACTCCTAGAGGAAAAGCGACGCATAGTGGACAGGCTGAGCTCGGCCCTCGACCGGCGTGAGGCCAGGGAGGCTGAAAGAGACCACCATGCACGGAGGGAGCCTAGGCCCTGCGGCCTAACAGTCCACACAGGGATCGGGTGCAGCTATGGGTGCATATACTGCTATGTGCCGGACATGGGGTTCCCCATGAAGCCTCGGGAATACCCGCTCACACCCCTCCAATTGGCCTATGCTGTGGCCATTAACCCATACACGCTTCCAACCCGCCGTGGAACCATGCTGGCACTGGGCTCCGTCACTGAGCCCTTTCTCCCCGAGACCAGGGATAAGGCTCTGGAATACATCTCAATACTCAGAAGAACCCTCGGCAACCCGGCCCAGGTCTCCACCAAGGCATATCTTGACGAGGAACACGTAGCGGCCCTAGCCAGCGCGGACCCCGAAATAAGCGTCCTGGTCACCATAGTGACCCTAAACCTGTATCCGAAGCTAGAACCCGCCGCACCGCCGCCCGAGGAGCGCTTCGCAACTATCAAGCGTCTGAGCCGTAAAGGGCTCCACGTATCCCTGTTCCTACGCCCACTAATGCCGGGCATAAACGAGGCAGATGCCGAGGCCATACTCTCTGAGGCGGCGAAGCACGGAGCCAGAGGCGTTGTTGCAGGCAGTCTCAGGGTTACACGGGGCATCCTACACAGACTGAAAGCGAAGGGCCTTCCGACAACCGCCATCGAGGGGCGCCTCGTAAGGCCCTTGAAGAGCAGCCGAGACCAGGTTGTTGTGCCAGCTGGACGGATTAAGAGGCTGGTGAAGAAAATTGCCGAGAAGCTGGGACTAAAATACTATTCCTCAGCCTGCGCAGCCAACATGGACGCCCACGGGCTCTCATGCTATGCATGCAACATGGGGCCCTGCGGCCCGGCCGAGAGGCTTCCGAGACTAGACGTTGGGGAGGCTCTGCAGGCTGCTGAAGACCTGGGACTCGGGGATGTGAGGATCCATGTTGAGGGGGATAGAATACTGCTTGAGGCG
>WAQK01000056.1 GCA_015520265.1 Pyrodictiaceae archaeon
CCTTTTACCAAACGAAACCATACGTTGACGTGGAATACATCATCAGAAGCACTTCTGACCAGCCAGTATCGCTGCACGGTAACCTGCTGGGAGCCCTGACAACCTACTGGACAGCCCTCAGCGGCGAGCTGAAGGGCTGGCGCCTCCTCTACTACGACGTCTCCCAGGGCAACGTGGTGGAGACCCTCGGCGGCTTTACCGACAAGGCCCTATGGGTGGGCGCCGTGGATAACGGGTCCAAGCTCTTCGTCGGAGTAGTGCCGCTCCAGCAAACCCAGCTACTGGGCGTCAACCTGGGCAAGGAGAACTGCGTATCCCTGGAGGTCAGGTTCAGGGAGGCCGAGCTAGCGCCTAGAGCCACTATCTCCTACAGACTTAGAATATACTATGGTGCATTCCAGCCACGCTGGCTCGACGAGGCTGGTCTGGTGGGCGCAGCCTCCTACATCAACAGCACGCTCTACAACGACTACGAACTCGTGGCCAAGAAGCCTGACTGGTATGTCGAACAGCTCAGGAAACTTAGGAGTGACAAAATGAATTTGACAAGGCAGGTCAACCAGCTGAGGCTCAACGTCACCCAGCTCCAGGGCGAGGTGGAGAGCTGCCAGAGCAACCTCGCCTACTGGCAGAACAGGGTCAGCAGCGTCCTCAACGAGGAGAGGCAGAGCCTCCTGGTACAGAGATACGTCTTCCTCGCCGCTGGCGTGGTCTTCGGCTTCCTCGCAGCGTTTGCGGCCTTCCAACTAGGCGCCGCCGAGGCCCTTGAGCGCTTCTTCAAGAGGTCCTCTAGAGGCTAGCTCTCCGGCCTACAATAATTTTCCCAGCATGCCGGCAACTATCCTAGCTATGGCCGGCGCAGCCGTGAGGCCGGGCGACTCTATGCCTACCAAGTGTATAATCCTAGGTGACCTATCGCTACGCCTTATGATGAAATCCCTGCTCCTCGTTGTGGGTCTGAGCCCAACAATCACCTCAACGGGGCTGCTTAGGGGCTCCGAGAGGAGGGGTGCGAAGCGCCTGGCCAGAGCCTCTACGTCTGCAGGGCTATACCGGTAGTCCTCCTTGGAGGACGCCTCCGCATAGCTGGGTCCTAGCAAGGTTCTCCCGCCGAGTTGAGGTATTATGCCGCCGCCCTTCGTCTCCCGGCTCGGCTTCAAAGCCAGGTGGGTGAGGATGCTTCTAACCCTGGGCTTCTCGTGGATAGTCATTACACCCTTGGCGGGGGTAACCATGTAGCTGTCCCCGAACCATGAAGCCACTCTATCAGAGTACAGGCCAGCCGCGTTTACAAGGGCCCGGGCCTCCACACTAATGCCCGTCGAGAGTTCTACTACTATTTTTTCGTCGCTGACCGCGGCGGAGACTGCCTCAGCCGAGAGAAACAGCTCCCCGCCCCTCTCATCCAAGCCTCGGGCCAGCCTCGAAACCAGCTCCTCAGCGTCGATCACGCCATAGCCGTTTACCGCGACGGCCCAGGACACGTTATCCGAGGCGGCGGGCTCCTCATCCCGCACCCGGTTGCCGGGGATGGTGGCTACCTGTGCCCAGGGAGGTAGCTTCCACCTCAAATATCTGGCGACGAGAACAGTCCTAATCTTGGCTCCAGGACCGCTGGCGGCTAGGTAGGCCTTGACCCTCCTTAGCCTGAAACCCAGCTCCTCGGAATACCTGGAGTATAGTCTGTTGCCCTCGAGGCAGAGCCTGCTCTTGAGGCTGCTGAAGGGGAGCTGTATGACGTGGATTACGTTGGCGTGCCTCGATGACACACCCATGCCTGGCCGCGGCTCCTTCTCCACTACGGCTACAGAGACCCCTGTTCCTGCCAGCTCGTAGGCGGCAAACAGCCCGACGACTCCGGCCCCGATAACCACTACATCAACCTTCACGGCAGGATCTACACCCCGCAGCCAACCCATAGGGGTTCAAAACTCGGTGAGGGTCTAGGAGTTCCTTGACCCTGCATATAAGCCTGTACTGGTCTCCCAGCTCGTTCCACGCCCAGGCCAGCCTTAGGACGCCTAGCCCGTGCTGGTGGGTTATGGAGCCCCCGGAGCCCCTGATGGCGTCTACGGCTTCCCGCCAGACCTTCCAGTAGACTGCGACATTCCTCTCCATGGCGACTGTGAAGTAGAGGGCTCCCCCGGTGGGGTAGAAGTGGCCTGCATGGCTGAGGACAGCCACCACGCCCGGCACCCTTGACACCCTACTCTTCACGTTGCTTACAACCCTCTCTAAGGCGGCCCAGTGGGCAGCCGAGTCTATAGTGTCGAACCACAGTCCAGCTGAGCCTAGCATCTCCAAGTACCTGTCGTAGTCGAACCTGTGCTTCCACCATACCTCGTAGAGCCCCTCTTCCGGCTCCCCGCCTAGACCCTGTGCCACGCGGTCAGCATAGCTGGCCTGGGCCTCCACGAGTTCCCGGTCGTCACCCTCTATGCCTACCAGCATGACGGTTTTGCCGAGCCCGTAGACAAGGCTGGCCTCGTCAGGGTCCTGTACTCTGAGCAGCTGGGGCTGTAGCCAGAGGGTCAGCCTCTTGGCGGCCTGGAAGGCCTCCGCGAGGCCTGGCATCACATAGGCCCTCTGGGCCACATGGCTGGGCAGGGGCCTCACCCTCAGGCCAGCGGCTACTATGATCCCGAAGAGCCCTTCCGAGCCCGCGAAGAGCTTCGCAAGGCCTGGGCCCACCTGTCCTCGCGGGCTCCGCTCCGATCCGAGCCTGATCCTTGTCCCGTCGGGCAGCACCACGTCGAGCCATAACAGGATGTCCTCTATGTTCCCCCTCCCCGGCGCGTAGGCGCCTGAGCCTAGCATGGCTATGGAGCCGCCTATACTGGCTAGGTGTATGGACTGGGGCTGGTAGCTGAGGGTATACCCATGCTTGTTCAGCCACTCCTCCACCTGCCAGACCAGCGCGCCCGCCTCCACGTGGAGCACGAGGCTCTCCTCGTCTAGCGAGACTATGCGGCTCAGCCGGGACAGGTCGAGAATTGCGCAGCACATGGAGGGCAGCGAGGCCCCCACGACGTTGGAGCCCCCGCTCCTCAAAATTATGCAGACCCTGTGTCTCCAGGCCAACCTCATAATCAGGGAGACTTCCTCAGCGGTGCTTGGGTTAAGGATCATTGGTGCCGGAAGCTCGGCGCCTTCGAGGAGCAGCATGCCCTCCAGTGGCCACATATCGGCTGCAC
>WAQK01000057.1 GCA_015520265.1 Pyrodictiaceae archaeon
CACGCGGAACACCGTGAACCATATCGCAGACATGGTAATTATTCCTTCACGCCACCCAGAGGGTTCCCCCACTCCTCCAGGAACGCTATTTCGCTTAGAGGCAGCCTCGGCGGCTTCTCGGGTTCCTCGCCGGGATAGCCTATGGGCAGTATAACCTGCAGGATATAGTCTCGAGGGACGCCCAGAAGCTCGTTGGCCCACCCCGTCCTGGGAGGCGTGTAGGTCACCGTGGAGAGGCCCCTTTCCTCAAGGGCCAGCAGGATGTATCCTACGGCTATCCAGATGCTCTGAACCCAGTAGGGCTCCGTCTTACGGCCGAACACGAGGATGAGGACAGGTGCCTCCTCTAGGAACGGCTTCCTCCACGTTATACCCTTCTCCCGGAGCCACCTCTTCATCCAGGCCGGAGCCCTCTCATGGAACCCCCTCTCCGCCTCCTCACACCCCTCCCTAATCCTGCGTTTAAGGCCCCGGTCCCTCACCACGATGAAGCGCCATGGCTGCCTATTGGCCCCGGAGGGGGCCTGCCTGGCCGTCTCCAACACATATACGATGTCTTCGAGGCCGACACTCCTCCTCTGGAAGCGCCTCACTGTCCTCCTGGAACGTGCCAGCTCCAGTATGGATGCCAAAGTAGCCGCACCGGTGGAAAATGGGTAGTACAGGCTAAATGGGTTAACCCAGCAGCCTCATCACGCCGTCCCTCAGGCTCCTGAGCGCTGTAGGCGTGATCAGGACTATGTCGGGATCGCCACTGTAGTGGGGGAGACCCAGGGAGACCTCCTCAACCTCCCGTGTGGGAACAGTTTCGGGCGCAAGATTGGGTATTTCCAGGCCCAGTTTCTCGGCCACCAGCTCCACGGCTTTTATACTGTCGCTGTCGTGCCTCAGATACGCCGCCAGCTTCTCGTAGTGCCGCCCGTGTCTAGAAAGGTATGCCTCGAGCCTCTCGGCCAGCACCCTGATGTATTCATCCTTTATCTCGGGCGTCTCGTATGCCGGGTTCCAGTCGTAGGCCGAGAACGGGTAGTACTCGTCCAGCTCGCGGGGCACTACGCCAGCATTGGTCACTATTATCTGGTGTATGTCGTCGTAGCGGCCCGTCTCCCTGAGCGCCCTGATGATAAAGTAGTGTATGTAGCTCTGCGAGTAGGGTTTGCCGTAGCTGCAGGGCAGGATCAGGCCCAGCTTAAACCTCCTAGGGGGCCTATACTCGTCGAGAATGCGTCTGTGGGCCTCCTCGAAGGCCGGGTGCCTGAGATAGTAGAGCCCTACACCCCTAAGGTACTCACGGCAGTCGCCAGCAAGGCAGAGGTTGTCGCCGCTCCAAACCCTGTGGGGCTTCAAGCTCCATCACCTCCAGGCTTTATGCCAGCTATCTCCCACTCCTTGTCGCCCCAGTCCACGTAGAGGGCATTTCTCTCCAGGTACTCCGCTAGACTGCGGCTTACCCTGGCCTCCCTCGGATGGCTGGGCAGGTACCGGTGATACTTCACAGCTATGGCGCCGTCCAGGAGCTTGGAGAACTTCTCGACACTCTCCACCACTTTCCCTTCATCGACGCCCTCTATACCGAATAAGACGTATGAAACTATCTCGACGTCTATCCCCTTGCTTCTGAGCTCCTCCCTCAGCCTGGAGAGCCTGTGAATCTCCGTGTTGGGGAACCCCTTGCCTAGACTGCGCCTAACCTCCTCGTCGTACACCTCGAACCCCACCCTCACTACCAGTCTCCTGGGCTGCAGAAGCCTGTATATGGACTCCACGGATTCCATAGTGACCATCCCAGGTATGGACTCCACGTCGACGACCCTGCCCCGCGTCAGGGGGGCCAGCCAGGACGCCACTAGGAGGGGTAGCTCCTGGAAGCTCCCGCCGTTGAAGATGGACACCCTCTCGGGATCCAGTCTTTCAGCCTCCTTTACAGCCCTCTCCACTATCTCCCTGTTCACCCAAATGACATCCCTGAGGGAGCCCTGCTCCAGGCCGAAGGGGCAGAACCTGCACTTCCCGTAGCTGCACGGCAGGCCCTTCAGCACCACGACTAGCCTAGGCGACCCCAGCTTGTCGTGCTTCACGAAGACGCCCAGCATGCCGCTCCCTAAAACCCCCATGGGCCGGGGGCTTTTAGGTGATAACAGTTTCAGCCGGGCGAAACAGTGAACAATATTTCCCGCCGCCCAGAAAACGTGACGGGATGAAGAGTTTTCGGGGAGACCGACACCCCCGGGATGAGGGTGTAGTAGCAGTTTCTGGTTTGTAGGTCTTTTAAGGTCTCTGTAGGTGTTTTGATGTTCTTTTTGCTATTACGTATGCTGAACCTAGATGCCTGTCTAGTCCCAGCTTTTTTCCTATGCTCTCTCCTTCCTTGCTGGTGTTTCTTGGATTCACGTAGATGATCTTCATGGAGTATAGCGGTGCTTTCCATGTTATCCGCTCTATTATTGAGTTGCGGAACATGGATACCTTCCAGTTCCACTTGCCTCTTCTCCTCTCGCCATTTCGTATCCAGTAATAGCGTAGGTAGCCTATGATTTCAGGGTTTTCAAGACCTATGGTTGAAACACCTTGGCTATAAAGCCATTTTAGCAGGGCGTGTATTTGCTCTCCTATGAGGCTCCAGCCACGTTTCCTCTTAACACCCATGAATGCAGCATCCTTGGTCCAGAAGGTCTTGTAGGAAAGCAAGTTGCCATATCTATCTACTACTACAGCATCAAGTCTTTCAACGTTAACATCTACTCCAGCAACATTACTCCCCTTAGGATTTCCGTATCTCCTCGTAACCTCCAGATATAGTTCGTAGGGCACCATAACTTGCACTTCACCGTGAATGTGGAGACCTCTTTTACCGATACCGTAGTCTCTAACAACCACCCTAGCAGGGTATCCAATTAATCCTCTACTAGCCCTACTAACTAGGGCCTTCACCAGCTTCTTCCACCCTTTAGGAACAGAGACCACTAGCTCAACATGCGTTGCCTCCTTATCGTAGCTTAATGTCAGAACTCTTATGCGGTGCAAGTCTGTAAGCCTTATGTTTAGGTTTCCCCTAGCGTAACTACGTTCCCCATCACTCTGGAATAGCAACCATTGCTTAAGCTCTATCTTATCAATGTCTACTCCAAGAGCTTTAGCCGACTTCAATGTTGAGTACACCAGTTTCAATACTCCGTCAACGTATCTACGGTTAGGTAATATGCTGTAACATTTGCTTCTCATAATCTTAAGGAATCTATACTCTGATAAATCAGATAGTAAGGTGTTTTCCTTTACAAGGCTCAATACTCTATGCGCAACCAATTTCGATAACCATGCAGTAGAGAAGATACGCCCGGCATTTTCAGCATCAGTATGGAAATCCATAGATATAGTAATATACCTAGGTGATCCCACTACTTATACCCGTTGGGATATATATCCGAAATACTTATATAAGTATTCCAGTAAAGTGCACCTTGGTGACCTCCGCTGGGGCCCAAGGGGGCTCTGGCGGAGAGAAACCGTGATGAACCGCCCTACAGAGACCCCCAATGACCTAGGGCGGGAAACGGTGGCGGTTACCCGGCTGACCGCACCTTTATTACGAGCCGAGGCGAGACCTATCATTGCGGATGAGCTGGTAGGGACGTTCTGAGCCCCCGGAGGGGTTGTGATGTAAGTGGAGCGAGGGCGACGCACCCTCGCCTAGTGCTGCCGGAGTTTCTCCAGGAACGCCTTCATCCACTGGGGGATGTCGGGGGGAATCCTGGCGGTGACCAGGTTTCCGTCGACGACCACCGGCTGGTCCACCCACTCAGCCCCCGCCGCTAGGAGGTCGTCCTTGATTGTGGGTACGCTGGTGACCCGGCGTCCTCTGAGCAGCTCAGGTCTACCTATGCTGGCTGAGACGAGGAGCTGGGGGCCGTGGCATATCGCGGCCACCGGTTTCCCGGACTCTACGAACTCCCTGACCATACCCACTATCTCGGGGAAAACCCTGATCCTCTCGGGGCCTCGGCCGCCGGGCAGGACCAGTGCCTTGTAGTCCTCGACCCTGGCGTCGCCCGGCTTCACGGAGACCCGCACACTGTAGCCGTGCTTCCCCTTCAGCGTGTCGCCGTACCTGGGGTGGCTCATCACGTCTACCTTGAACCCCTCCTCTAGGAGCCTGTAGTAGGGGTAGAGGAGTTCCACGTCCTCGAACTCGGGCCCAGCTATTATAAGGATCTTTTCGGCCATGACCACGCACCTATGTATATGGGTGATGCGTGGAAAATATTATTAGAGGATCAGAGCTCGGTGCGCAGGCCCCGCCTCTCCGCCTCCTCCCAGAGCCTCCGGTACCACTCGGGGAGGCTCTTGATCTCAACCCTCCTGTGCGGCGTGTAGGGCTTTATGTCGAGCACGGGTGTGCCGTCGAAGGCGTCAAGCCCCCGTACTCTGAGTCCTGACGGCTCCACGCTCAGTAGCTCCACCACGGTTATGCCTATAGGGTTGGGCCTGTGGGGCGAGTCGGTGGCGAATACCCCGACCAGCGGGAGCTCCTCGAGCTTGAAGCCGAGGCGGAGGAGCCTGCGGGGCCTTACCTTGAGGGTTTTCCGGGCCTCCTCTGGTACGCGGTGGAGGTGGAACACGACTATGATGTGGGAGAAACCCTCCAGGCCCTCGAGGCCCTCCCGGTACTCTGGCAGTATCTCTATGAAGCTTTCATGAGTGTAGCTGGTGGCCCTCCTAATCGCCTCGTCTGGGACGATGGTGCGTACATATCCTATGGGTCTGAAGCATATATTGTCCCCGGCCAACTCAGACCACGGGTAATGTATGGGTTTCCGTGGTTTTAGGTCTTGGTTATGATCTTTTCGCTGTTGAACAGCCTATAGGACACCACGAGGAGCACTGCAGAGAGAGCTACGAGGACCGCTGCATGCATCAGAACCTGAACGTTGTAGCCCAGCACGTAGTTGTATATGAGGAGGGCGCTGTGGGTGTAGGGTACCAGGTATAGCGGGTACCTGATGTGGGCCGGGAGCCTGGGTATGTCGACGGAGAGCATTGTGAAGAATATCACTATTGCTACGGTGGTTATGAGGGTCGACATAGACTGTGCGGAACGGGCCGTGTCGGCCCGGGACACTATCGGTATGATTATGGTGGAGGTAACAAAGATGGTTAGGGCCACATCAACCGCGTGCACGAGGAGGAGGCTTGGATCCACCAGCATGTAGGCGCCCAGCATCCTGAAGAATATTATTACCCCCGCCACGTCGGCAGCCGCAGCGATTATGCCCAGCACGTTGCTGGCGAGAAGCTTGCCAGCGAGCAAAGTGCTCCTGGAGACGGGAGTGGTTAGCAGGGTTTCAAGGGTCTTCCTGTCCCTCTCGCCAGCTATGCTGTCGGTTATGAACACTGTGGGCGGCATGACTATGAAGGCCAGCGCGAAGGCTAGGAACCTGGCGGTCCAGATTCTGAACTCATCTCTCTCCTCGGCCGGCTGGCCCGTGGGGGTTACCAGGACGCGGACCTCCCTGACCGGGTCGAGGATCGAGTCGGGCAGGATATCCACGCCTGAAATGTTGGCCAGCTCCTCTATCTTCAGCTTGGCCAGCTCCCTACCCAGCCCCCTAAGCGTGGAGAGGATGCTCTGGTAGACCAGCTCGGCTTTGCTTGACCCTACGTTCTTGATGAGCCTAACATAGGCTATCCTGTCGAGGCTGGTCAGGTTCTCGGAGAAACCCTCCGGTATGACCACGACCACGTCGTAGTCGGTCAGGTTGCCTGAGGGGTTGACCTCTACCACCACGTCGCTGCCCGATATGCCTCTCTCTATTATGCTGGCAACGATCGTCGAGTTTATGCACGTCCCACCTATACAGCCCTCCGTGTCGTCCAGCGCCAGCACGGCTATCCTGGACACCTGCTGGCTGGAGAAGAACGCCATGGTTAGTGCAAGCAGGGGCATGGAGACTAGGGGAAGCAGTGCTGTAACAGCGAGGGTCTTCCTATCCCTGGCCAGGTCCAACAACTCCTTCCACAGGATCGCCCTCAGCCTGGCCAGATCCACAGCTGATCGCCCCGTCTGCGCCGTGTCTAGAGATAAGCCCTATCCCTTATAACTCGTGGGCACACCAACCCGTACATCTGGGGGTTCTAGCTTGGAGGTTGACCTCAGGATAGAGGTTGGGTACGACGAGAGGAGCGAGGAGGCCCTTAGGACAGCGCTCGCCGCGGCGAGGGTGCTGAGAAGGGACTACGGTATATACGCCTACGTGGTGCCCTCCCAGCTCTGGACACACGACCCGCTGTACCCGGGTGTCGATGTTCCCCGGATATATATTAACCACAAGCTTGTGATGGCTGGCAAGGTCCCGGGGGTAGAGGAACTCGTAGACCACGTGATAGCCTATCTCTGGAACCGCGGCAGCGATGCCGAGATCAGAGGTGTTGCGGTGAACCCTGTCCCGAGGGTGGGCGACGCAGCACCTGCAGCTACAGTGTAGCCGTCCCCTCCCTGTGTAAAACCGTGTTTCTAGCCTGTATAAGGCGTCCAGAAGGTAAGTTGTTCTAATCGAAACAAATATGAGCGGCGGGGAGGAAATAGTAACCGGCCAAGCGGCCCCGCCGGTATACAGTAAGTCCCTGTGCCTCTCCAGTGTTGCGCCGTATTTGCGGCATTCAGCGTTTCTGGTATCCCCGCAAGACTCCTGGATCAGCCGGGCCCTACAGGAGACATGTGGATCGCATGGAGGCCCCTCCGCCCAAAAGGGCGGAGCAGGGCTATGACCTTGAAAAATGCCGGCCCGCAGAGACGGGCTGCACATGTGGGCGTGTCTCCAAAGCTGCGTCGTTCCCCGAAACTCAGGGGCCCGGAGCGGGGTTGAGGCGTGGCGTTCAACGGTTCTCGGCGGGGCCGCGATGAGGCCATACATCGTTTTTTCTCAGCCCTGCCCGGCTGGCCGTATTATGCTGTGCGGCGACACCTCCCGGCGGCCCAGCTCGGTTACCCTGGCGAACTGCGCCTTCTCCCACATCTCCCTAATGCTCCGGGCTCCCACGTAGCCCATGGCAGCCTGTATGCCTGCCACGAACTCCCTGACCACACCCTCCACGGGCCCTCTGTAGGGGACGAGGCCCTCTACACCCTCAGCTATGTCCTTGGCTGGCTTTTCGGCATACCTGTCCTTAGCGAATCTTTTAGCCCTGGACGAGGGGCTGGCCATCCCCCTATACTCCTTGTAGCGCTTGCCGCCTACTTCGACGAGCCTGCCTGCCGCCTCCTCTGTGCCAGCCAGAGCGTAGCCCAGCATAACAGCTGAGGCCCCTGCGGCCAGGGCTTTGGCAGCATCGCCAGGGCTCCTGACGCCCCCGTCCGCTATGATCGGGATGTCCATGCCGTAGTCCCTGAGGGCGTCCGCCGCCTGGGCCACTGCGAAGAGTGTGGGGGCAGCCACGCCGGTAACCTCGCCAGTGGAGCATATGCTACCGGAGGAGACGCCTACCCGTAACCCCGCGGCGCCGTCAAGCCTGGTCGCCACATCCTCGGCGGCCTGGTAGGTGCCTATGTTGCCGACCACCACGTCGACATCCACCTCCCTGATCAGCCGCCGCGCCGCCGAGAAGACGTTGGCGTTGTGGAAGTGAGCCACATCTGTGACCAGCACGTCAACGTACTTCTCCAGTCTCTTCGCCCTCTCAAGGTCGAAGGGCGAGACCGCTGCAGCCACCAGGAGCCTGCCCTCCCGGTCCACGGCGGCCTGCTCCTCGTCAAAACCTTCGTATCGCTTCACTCTCGCCGCCTGCTCCACCTGCTCTTCGACACCCATGTTCCGATGGATAACGCCTATTCCTCCCAGACTAGCCAAGGCTATGGCCATCCCAGCTTCCGTCACTGTGTCCATGGGTGAACCCACTATGGGTATTTTGATCTCGACGCCCGAGGACACCCTCGTCCGGAGAATGGTTTCCCTTGGCTCCACCGTGGTCCAGCCAGGAAGGAGTATGACATCGCTGAACGTTAGTGCGAGGGGGGCTTCCAGCAACTTGCGGCTAAACATACCCCAACACTCTCCCGCCAAACCCCGGGTTTTATGGGTGCTGAGGGACGGGAGGAGATAAAACCTTGACGCTTCACGAGGACCCAGGGCCTAGTAGTCGGAGTAGCTGCCCGTGAGGAGAGAGGTCTCAAGCACCCTGTAAACCTCGGGGTCGCCGACGAGGCCCCTCAGCTTCCTCAGCACACTGGCAACGTCGTACTTGACCCTCCTAACCTCGAAGGTCAGGGAGTCCAGGTCCAGGACGGCGTAGGAGGCCCGGGGATCGCCTCCCCCGGGCTGCCCAACGCTCCCCGGGTTGAACACTGCGATGCTGGCCGAGGTGGACCTCGAGAAGGGCACATGGGTGTGGCCCACCAGGACGGCGTCCACATCGCCCGGGCTTTTCTCCAGGTAGACTCCTCCGGGCCTCAGCTCCCTTAACAGCCTCCTTTCAGTGTACCAGGGGTGTATGCATCCGTATAGGGGGTCCCGGGGTGACCCGTGGGCCAGGATGAAGACCCGGCTTCCCACCTCCAGCCTCGAGAGGCGTGGAAGACCCTTCAGGAAGGCCCGCTCCTCTTTAGGCATGAGCTCATAAGTGATCCTTCTGACAAGCTCGGCGGCCGCTCTGTAGCCATAGCCCACTCCCAGCCTCGCCCTCTTGGAGGCAACGGCCCGGTCGTGGTTCCCCTGAAGCCAGACGTCAGGGGCCAGCTGCTTCAGCCTGTCCAGAACATCCAGCGGCGAGGGCCCATAGTTGACTGCGTCACCGAGGAATATCACATAGTCGTACCTCCCTGCGTCGCCCAGAACCGCCTCGAGGGCCTCGAGGTTGCCGTGTATGTCCGAGATAACTAGCATCTTCAAGACGCTTCGGGCCCTGTGACTGGGAGGACTCTTCTATATTTAAATCCAGATGACGAACCATATCCTGCGAGGGACGCCAGCAGTGGACGCTCTACGCGTACTTTTCCTGGGCACGGGCGCTGGATCACTGACTGAGCGTATGGGCTCCGCCATACTGCTGCGCCTAGGGGACGACTATCTGCTCCTCGACGCAGGCTACGGGGCCAATGTACAGCTGGTGAGGGCTGGTATAGACCTCTGCCGAATACGGGCGGTGCTCGTCACCCACCACCACATAGACCACTGCGGCGGCCTACCAAGCATCTTTCACGACCTCAAGGCCCACGGGTGCCTCGAGCCCCTAGCCCTCTACATGCCGCCCGAAGCCGCTGGCCCCATCGAGGCGCTTATCAGGACCTTCGGTCCAAGCAGGCCCCACCCATACACCACCAACACTGTTGAGCCAGGGCAATCCTTCAGGGCCGGACCCTTCGAGGTGCGCCTCCTAGAAGCCATCCACCCGCTCCAGACACTCTCAGCCGAGGTGAGGGCAAAGGGCTTCAGGCTGCTCTACAGCAGCGACACGGCACCCTACCCCGAGTTCGAGAAGCATGCACGAGAAGCCGACCTCTGCATACATGAAGCCACCTTGCCCGACCATATGGAGGAGCTGGGGAGGAGGTTTGGCCACTCCACGGTGAGCCAGGCCCTGAGGAGCTGCAGGAGTGCGCGTAGAACGGCCCTCGTACACCTAACCACACTCTCCGAGGCCCAGCTCTCCGCCACCGCTCTGGGCGAGGGGCTTATCGTGCCCCGGGACCTGGACGAGCTGGTCCTCAGGAAGCCTGGGAGCAGTTTTTAGGAGGAAACGCCTGTAGGAAAAGATGCTGGGAGGTCTGCAACGTGTCGCTGTCCTGGGAGCCTGTATGGGAGGACTACGTGGCGGAGTATGCCGGGATAAGAATCAAGACGCGTAGAGACAGGACAACAGGGCTCATAGAGTGCCCCATATGCGGTCCCACAGATAAACCTGTCTACCTCTACACTGACAAGGACCTAGTCATGCACCTAACGGCACACGCTAGGGGCATGATTGTGAAGCCCTCCAGGAGGGCCGAGGAGCAGGAGGAGCAGGAAGAGGAGACGCTGTTCTAGTGTCGGAGTGGTGGGTTACGTTGGGCCTCGCAGAGATTATCGGCAGGAGTAAGGGGCCCGTCCTCGTTATCGGCATAGGCGGGGGCGGCGACGTGGTCTCGGGGATCCACATCAAGCTGAGGCTGGAGACAGCCGGGATGAGGGCCTTCCTGGGCGCCGTGCTCTGGGAACGCTGGGTTAACGACCCGACCCCCGGACCCATAGACATAGCCGAGCTGGAGGGCCACGAGCCGCTGGGCCGTTTCGCAGCTATGCTGAAACCCTCGACCAAGGCGTGCCGGGGCGGGAGATGCTTCAAGCCACAGGCAGTGAGGGTCTCGCAGGCGCTCGGCGAGCATGTAGTGGGCTTCACGGTGGCCCATGGCGCCTCGGGTTTCGCCGAGGGACTGATGGAGGCAGCCGGGAAGCTCGGCTCTACAACTATTGTCGCAGTCGACGCTGGTGGCGACGTCCTGGCACGCGGGGACGAGGAGGAGCTCTGGAGCCCCCTAGCGGACCAGGTGGCACTGGCAGGCCTTGTAGAAGCCGCCGAGAGGACAGGGCTCCGCACCTTCCTAGCTGTCCACGGCCTGGGATGCGACGGCGAAATACCTCGCGACAAGCTTCTGGGGAGGATGGCCGAGATTGCCAGTATGGGGGGCCTGCTAGGGTTCGACGGACTCACCCACGGGGACCTCGAAGTCCTGGATCGGGTTCTGAGGCTCACGGTTACGGAGGCGAGCAGGCTCCCACGCGAAGCCTTCTCCGGCGCCTATGGCTGGAGAAGCATGAGGAAAGGCAGCAGAAAAGTCTGGCTCGACCCCTTCTCCGCGGTAACAGTGTTGCTGGATCCTCACGTGGTTTATGAGGCCTCACCCATGGCCAAGGCGCTGAGCGGCACCACCAGTATATGGGAGGCAAAGGAGAAGCTCAACCTTATGGGCATCTACACGGAGCTAGACCTGGAGCTGGATATAGCCAGGCACGGGGACAGTGACCTCGAGGGACTCAGGCGGCGGGGGAAAGCAAGGCTCCGCAGGGCTAGAGCCTCTTAAGGGCTTCCTTAACGGCCCTCTCCAGCACCTCCACCGTGACAGCTCCTATCAGCGCGTCGACCTTCGCCCCCTCCACGAAGAGCAGTGTTGCCGGGATAGTGTCTACACCATACCTGTCGGCGATCCGCGGCGCATCGTCTATGTTTAGCCTCGCGAATCCCACCCTCCTGGGCTCGGCGTAGCGTCTGGCCACGTCGAGGAACATGGGCTCGTAGACCACGCAGGGAGCGCACCATTCGGCCCAGAAGTCCACCACAAGCAGTTTGTACTCCGAGAGGGCCTTGTCGAAGTTCTCCTCGTCCAGCTCCATGACGGGGTTCTCGAGGAGCGCCTCCAGCTTCTCGGCGTACCGGGTTGATAGCCTTGAAACGGTCTCAACAAGCTTCTCTAGCTCGCCTGGTCCTGGCACAGCTCTTCCCAGGGGATACCTGGGCCCCGTATCTTTTATCTCCACCCACGGCGCACTAGTTGTAGCGTAATTATTTTATTCGGCACGTCCCCCTATCTATCATGGCAAAACCCTGGAGGTGGACCTGATGGCCAAGTACCGTGTATGGATAGACAGGGACCAGTGTATCTCCGACATGGTCTGTGTTTCTCTGTGCCCCGACGTCTTCGAGATGAGCGATGAGGACGGGAAGAGCCAGATCGTCGCCAATTTCAGAACAGACCCCAACAACCTGGCCGAGGGCATAGTGCCCGAGGACCTCAAGGACTGTGTGCAGAACGCTGCGGACTCCTGTCCTGTAGCTATAATTCATATGGAGCCTGTAGAGGAGTAACCCTCAACGCACGGCCGAGGTTTTTTGGCCCCAACATTTTATTTACCGCTCTACGCCTCAGCCCAGGTTCTCCTCGACCCATGCTAGTAGCTTCTCCACATTATCCCTGCTCGGAGCCCTTCTGGCCTCCCTGAACATACGTGTATAGAGGCCGCGGCTCCTCAGAAGCCTTATCAGCCGCTCCAGAAGGGTTCTGCCCTCGCTGTTCAGGAAGCCGTGCCTGTCATAGTTCTCCGGCCGCCTCAGCTCCCTGACAAGGAACTCGGCCTCGCGCCTAGTCTGGGCCAAGGCCACCCACTGGGTGGATTAGTGCTGTAAACACTAATTAAGAGTGGCCGCAACATACTGCCCGGTGGACCATTTGCCTTGCCCGTGGCTCAAGGACAACAAGTGCACGTCGCCGAGGCTGGAGAAGCCTAGCGCCATGGTCGTGGACGAAAAGTGCTTCGCCGGAGCCGAGGAGTATAGAAGGTGCAAATACTTCGAAGGCTCCGACGCGGGCCCCAAGAACCTCTTCTCCTACGAGAAGAAGCCCCTGACAGGCGAGAAGCCCCATCCCCTCGTCTCAGCGCTGTACGAGCCCGTGCTGAGCGACTGCCCCTTCTACAGGCTCGAAGACGTGGGAGGCTACTACGCCGCCTACTGCCACGGCCTCGAACGGTGGCTCGGCAGACACGAGGTAGCCCTCTGCAAAAGGTACTGGACCACCTGCCCTATACGCAGGATAACCGCCGAAACCGTGGGGTTCGCCAAGTAGCCGCTACCCGGAACCCCGGGGCCCTAGCCTGGCCCTGGCCAAAGCATAGCTGGTCAGGATTGCCGCACCGACCAGCAGAGCCGCCACAACCCATGGTTCCGGGAGCCGGCGGCCCTCTCCGCCTGGAACCCTGGTTTCTGGAGCCCTAGCCGGGGAAGTCGTAGTGTTTGTGCCTGATGGTGCCGTTGAGAATCCTGGCCCTGCCTCCTGGTCGGCGCCATGTAGCACTAGGAGCAACGGCACGCCGGGATCTGTGAGGATCCACTCCCTGAACCACTCAACTAGCTTGTCCAGCTCCGAGCGCGGCAGTTGTGCAGCGCCAGGCGCGTTGAACTCGACCGCCACAGAGTTCCTGGTAACATAGACGGTGTACCAGGGCCTCGAGGTCTTCTTGTGGACCTCCATTATCCTCGGGAGGCTGCAGGCCCGCGCCAGTTCTTCGGCTGCGAAGGGACTGCCGGGGAGTGAGGCTAGGCGCTCCACGTCGCCTCCCCACATGTATCTTTCAGGGGTTATGCAGGCAGCATAAACCACGTTAAGCCTCCTAAACACGTTGTCCATTGCTTCCAGCACGCGTTGCTCAGAGACGTTGGTGGGGTACTCGACGAAAACCACCTTCATCTCATACTCCTTACCACGGTACTTGGAGGCGCTGATAAGCTTCGACGCAGCGTATAGCAGCTCCTGGCTAATGGCGGCGAGCAGGCATTGGTTAGCGGCGCCCAGCACGGGGACCACCACGAGGATGGGGCTCCCCATACGTACCCTAATCCCCAGCACCCCCCGATCTCTATACTTCTCAAGGATCCCCAGAAGCTCCTCCTTGACGCTGCCCTGTATGAAGTAGTACCATGTGTCGTTCCCCCTGCCAGGGAAGGAGCCAACGGGGCTGACGTCCGGCGTAGACGGGTTATACGTTACGCCGTAGAAAACCTCCAGGTACCTGGTATCGCTGATGGGCCTCCTGAGAGCAATGTAGTTGTCGCCCCTGTAGCGGACATAGTAGTCGTAATGGAGCCCGGCGCGCCACGGGATCACCAGTGCGTCGCAACTATGGGTCCGCAAGGCTGTAGCGGGGAGAGGCAGGAGGACTAGCAGCACCAGTAAGGCGGGAAAGACGGATGGCGCATTTCTACCAGCATGACTAGGCCCCATTAGGGATCTCAAAAATAGTTACGGTTAAGAGCACTTTAGTATTTCTCTGATTCTAGCCAGGATGCCCTCGTACTCTCCAAGCCTCTTCTCGAGCTCCTCGACCCTGGATTCTCTGGCTTTCAGCTCCGCCTCCAGCCTGCCCAGCTTCTCCCTGAGCTGCTCATTCTCCCCCGCCAGCTTCCGTAGCCTCTCCTCCATGCTCCGCACCCTCTCCTCAAGTTCCGCAGCCCTCTTCTCCGCTGAGCGCAACTTCTCGTACTCGTCCAGGGTGAGTTGTATCCCGGTGTAGGGTACGGTCAGTTTCAGCTCGCCCCTCACCAGCTTCTCGTAGGTCTTCCTCACCAGTCTACCAGCCTTGGTCTTCCCCGCCAGGTGCGCCCTGATCATGGTGACGCTACGCCCTATCTCGTCCGCTATCCTAGAGGCGGGGTAGCCGGCCTTCTCCCTGGCCAGGGCAGCGGCGGCCACGGCTAGGCTATCTATCCATGTCGCCCTCTCGTAGGGGTCCTTGATCAGCTCGACCACCTCGGGCCTATAGAGGGTCCCTATGATCAGAGCCGTCTCCAGCTGCTGAATCTCCTTCTTACCCACGGGCTTCACCGGGACGTTGCTGAAGTCCAGCTCCAGCTTCTCGACCTCGACTCCTCTCCTCTCCTCCAAGGCCCGGCACCCCCATGTAACGTTACATGTTTTGGATTGGTCTAAATTTATGTTTCTCCATGCGAAAGTAATCCGGAGAACAGTTTTGGTTAGAAGAAGCCTGGAAACTATTACTCGTTCCTCAAGTACTCGTGCAGCGAGGTCTCAAGGTCAGCCAGGAACAGCGCTACATCGTGGGGCAGTGTCGAGAACATCTTGAGGTTGGCTATCTGGCTCAGCAGCTCTTCGGCCTCGTACTCGGTCATGCGTCTGAACCCCTTGTCGGCCAGGTCCGCCAGCGTCGACAGGGAGAGCTTGAATTCCTTCAGTATCCTGGCTATCCTGGTGGCGTTCTCCGCCTCCCTCATGTAGAAGTCCCTGAGGTGCTCGGGCCCCTGCGACGCCTGCTCCAGGCTCCGATGGGCCAGGTTCTCGTATCTCTCGATGAGGTAGGCTACCCTGCTCATCGCCGCGTCTATCCTCAGCCTCAGGAGCCTCAGCGCCATCACGTCGGAGAGAACCATCACGCTCATCCTATCAAAGATCCTGATAGGCGGAATAGGGGTTAAAAGGGATCAGGCCCCTGGCCCGGAAGGCATGGAAATATATATCTATCCGTGGCGTATCCTACACGTGCAGGTGTAAGGAGAATGTCCTCAAACCTGGGCGACAAGATAAAGCTACGGGTTCTCTACGAGGACCCCGACATCGTCGTCGTCACGGCCCCCAACGAGGACGAGTTGAAGCAGATCCTCATGGACCTCCTCAAGGAGCAGCCCATGAACCTCAAGGAGCTGCACGGAATACTCTCGGGCCTGGCGAGCGAGGACAAGATAAGGAGGGCGCTGACCCGCCTAATGGAGCAGGACATGGTGGTCCTAGAACCCGACGGCAGGTACAAGGCCGTCGGCACATAGGTTTCTACGCCCCTCCCTCCACACCTTTTAGCTTACCCTACCCCAGGATGTGAGGCAGTAGCCATATTCCCTCAACCACAGCGTTAGCCCCCGAGTATAGGAGCAGGGTTCTCTTCTTACAGCCCGTCTCCACGCCCACAGTGTATATGCCAGCCCTCCTGCCGCTGACCATGTCGAGCCAGTAGTCCCCTACGAAGAAAACCCTACCGGGGGAGCCGTGCTCCTCCACGATGCGTCTCAGGAGCCGGGCCTTGGAGAAGAGGTTTCCGCCGCCCTCATCGCCGGAGAGCGTGTACACTGCCGAGACGTAGCCGTCCAGCCCGACCCACCCCAGCTCCCTCCATATGTGTTCCTCGCCGGTCCCCCTACCAGTGGCTATAACCACCCGATAGCCCTGGTCGCGGAGCCAGGAAAGGACGCCCCGCACCCCTGGATACGGCTTGGTTTCCTCCCGCCTGGGCAGGTAGCCCTCCTTGAATAGCCTCCAAACCTCACGGGGGCGACACCCGAAGCTGGCAGCCTTCTCGGACAACATGTCCCTGCAGAAGCAGTCAACGAACTCCTCCCACCCGAGGCTCCGACCACACAGCGTTTGGAGGGCCTTGTTGTAGACCCTATGGAACGCCCTGAGCGTATCGAGGAGCGTCATGTCCAGGTCCAGTATCGCCAGGCCTGTCTCCACGTATGCTCCCAGACCGTATGGGTAACCAGGCTTATATTGTAACTGGGCTGAACCATACGTGTAGGGACAGCGGATGCTTACTAGGGGAGAGGCCTGCAGGATCTCGGGCATCCTGGACAAGGTCTGCGAGGCTAGGAGGAAGGTTATACCCGGCTACGGCAAGGAACACGTCTTGAAAACCATCTATATTCTCTCCAAGGAGCCCACGGGCAGGCTTAAACTCTCCAAGCTCCTAGACATAGGGGAGGCCAGCACGAGGACGTTGCTGAAGAGGCTCAGGGAGGAGGACCTAATAGTTGTGGACCCTGTGGCGGGGGCTGAGCTTTCCGATAAGGGTAAGGGGGTCTTCGCGCCTCTCCTGGTCAGCGCCAGGATCTTCCGCTCCCAGGTGCCGAGGCTGGAGGGGTGGGGTGTACCGGTCTTCCTCTGTGTCAAGAATATGGGCCACCTGCTGGACCTCTACGGCGTCCTGCGGTTGAGGGACATGGCGATCTCCTCGGGCGCCGAGGCCGCCATAATAGGCGTCTACACCGAGGACCACGTCTTCAGGGCTCCCGGCATGGATATCAGGGAGTTGAAGAGGAGCATAGAGCTGATCCTGGACCGGAACAACGTGATGGGCGGCTCCCTTATCGTTGTGCTCAAGGACGGTGAGGACACCGCCTACAGGTTGCTGGCACAGTTCCTAGAACTGATGTGTGGTAGGAAAGACTAGCTCTTGCCAGCCGCCTTGCCCTGGATCCAGCGGGCCAGGCGGATGAAGAGGTAGAAGAACTCCACGAAGAGCTGGAAGAACGCGTGGAGCCCTCCCTTCTCCTCATAGGTTTTCAGGATCTTCTGCCAGTCCATCTTGACTATGACCAGTGTGGCCACCACAGTGGCGAAGATCCCTACTGAGAGGGAGAGAAGCCAGTTCTTGTTATATGCCGACTCCATGAGGGCCACAACCGTGGAGCCGAAGAACACTGCCATCCCGGTGATGACTATCTTGCCCAGCACCACGGCCAGGAAGAAGTACGCGATGTTGTACCTGGCTATCCCCAGCGGTATGTAGAGGAGGTCGTCGGGCAGGGGGAGCGCGGCGAAGATGAACGTGGCGACGAACACGCTTCTCCTGAAGAGCGAGGAGAAGAGCTCGAGGTTGTGCCGGGTGGCATCCGAGAGGACCGCGCTGGCAGTCCTACCCATGTAGTACACTGCCACCTTCCCGAGGGCAGCGCCGACGCCGCCCAGAACGGTGAGCAGCGTACGGTCAAACACGTTCTCCGTACCCGCCCCCAGGGCCGCTATGAAGAGGAGGTAGGGCACCGTCGAATAGGGTATAGCGTTGCCTATCAGGGATATTAGGAACGTGCCGAGGGCCCCGTACTCCTTGAGCAGCTCCAGCAGTCCTTCCAGCAACCCTTTGCGGCTCCTCCAAAAACCTAGATACTTGGAAGGTATAAATAGGTGTGCAGAGCTAGGCGGGGGAGGCGTGGTGCTCCAGGATCTCCCAGTACTCCTCGTCGCCCATGATGGTCTCCTGCTCCCTAGCAACCTTGTTGAGCAGTCCCTTGAATCCCTTCTCTATAAAGGTGGTCAGCCTCCTAACCCTGCCGCTGTCAAGGTAGGGCCTCCACGGCAGGCCCACCCTACCCATGCTGGCGGCCGAGAGGAGCCAGACGGCGACCTGGGTCTGGCTGGGAGGCTCCAGCTCGCCCGGCCCTCCCCCGGCAGCCCACCACAGGGTCCTCACGTAGCCTATGCCTAGCACCCTCATGATCGCGTCGATCCACCTGTCCAGGAGCTCTTCCTCCCTCTCGGCAACAGCCCTGAGAACGGTGCTCGGCTCGGGGCCCCCGAGGGGTGAGCGAGCTGCGGCCGACGCCAGGTTGGGTGAGTAGACGGGTTTCAGGGAGCCGTGCATGTATACGAGGCTCGACGCGTACATGCTGTGGAGAACGGTCTCCATGAACCTCTCCGCAGGGTCGTGGGGCAGGTGGCCTCGGCCCTCCACGATGATCTCGACAACCTCGTCCGGGTCCACAGGGTCCGTGGCGGCGGGCGCGCCCTTCACAGTGACCCAGGGCACGCTCCACACCCCGCGCTCAAGCACGCGGGAGGGCGCCACGAGGGACGTGTCGACCAGCTCCACCTTGCCTAGCAGGTCCTCCTCGTACAGTTTCTTGACAAGCTTGTAGCTCGTCATGCACGTCGGGTGAATATATATCCTCACCGCCGCCATGGCCTAAACCCTCGCCGGGTCCCCGCTTTACCCCGCGGTGTTGATTAGTGTTTCGGGGCTCAGAAGAGTCAGAGAGGTGGGCTCGCCCATCCCTGGGCGGTTGCCGAGTGCGTAACCTCATCATCCACACCCCGTTTGCAGCGGAGATGCTGATAAGGGTTTGGGGAAGGGTTGAAATTGGTTCGGAGCTAAACCATCTTGGTGCCGCTATGTCTTCCGAGGCAGGGCAGTTCTGGATCATGAGGGACCCGCTCCGCTGCAGCGGGTGCAGGCTCTGCGAGGTGGCCTGCTCCCTCCACCACGAAGGCACGGTGTGGCCCGAGGCGAGCAGGATAAGGGTGTACGAGCCGGCGCCAGGTGTAGACGTGCCGCACCTCTGCTCCCAGTGCGACGACTACCCATGTGTCAAGGCGTGCAACTTCGACGCGCTGAGGGTGGACGAGAAGACGGCCGCCGTGCTGGTGGACCCGGAGAAGTGCACGCTCTGTGGGGCGTGCGTGGTTGCGTGTCCAGGCAGGGTTCCAAGAATAGTTCCGGGGAAGAGCCACGTCCTGATATGCGACCTCTGCGGCGGCGACCCTGAGTGCGTCAAGGCGTGCAACAGGGCTGGATACAACGCGCTGACCCTGGTTCCCAGGAAGCCCAGCCCCCTCCACAAGCTCTACGCTGATCACCCCCTCGAGACAGCCAGGAGGCTGGCACCCCACATCTTCGGGGAGAGGCAGGTGGTCTAGCATGCTGGGAGGATACCACGGCAGGCTACTCGAGGTGGACCTCACCAGGCAGAAGACCCGCGTAGTCGAGCTGGACGAGGACGTTCTCAGGAAATACGTGGGTGGCAGGGGCCTAGCGGTGCACCTGCTCTACAAGGAGCTCGGCGACCGCTGGGAGCAGGTGGACCCACTGGGCCCCGAGAACCCGCTTCTCATACTGGCCGGCCCCCTCACAGGCTTCTACCCGGGGATCAAGGTGACAATCTCAGGCAAGAGCCCGCAGAGCAACGGGGTCGTCGGCTCCGTCGTCTCCAGCGAGATAGGGCTGGAGCTAAGGGCCGCCGGCTACGATGGCATGGTGGTGAGGGGCGCGTCCAAGGACCCCGTCTACATACTGGTTGACGGCGACCGGGTCGAGATCAGGGGCGCCGATGAGATGTGGGGGCTCAGGGCCACCGAGCTGATATCCTACATCAACAGGAAGATCTACCCCGAACTCTTGAAGAAAAGCATGGCCAAGGGCGTGCCCAAGGAGCCCGCCTACATCTACATCGGCCCCGCTGGTGAGGCCAGGGCCAGGACGGCGGCCGTCATGGCTAAGCTGGCCCATGCAGCAGGTTACGGCGGTTATGGAGCAGTAATGGGGGCCAAGAGGCTTAAAGCAGTGATCGTAAAGGGGTACGGCCCCCTCCCCCGCCCCGCAGAGCCCGAGAAGATGCAGGAGCTCATGGGCAAGATCTGGGAGAAGCTGATAGCCAGGCACAGCTTCAGGCAGTGGGGCACCGCCGCGGGAGGCTACTCTACGGGCTACGTGTCGAGCAGCGAGCCTATAAGGAACTGGCAGGAGGAGTGGCATGACCGCCGCGAGCTGGGCGTCCAGAGCATCGAGACCCTCTGGGCCAAGAGGTTCTGGGGCGACTACGGGTGCCCCACCACCTGTATGAAGATAAGCGTGGTACGAAGGGGACCCTACAAGGGCTCGGTCACTGACGCCCCCGACTACGAGCTGATAGCGTACGTCGGCACGAATCTCGGAATATTTGACCCGGAGAAGGTCGTCTACATGTCGAGCCTAGTAGACGAGCTCGGCTTCGATGCTATAAACACCGGGAACCTGCTGGGCTTCGTGGCAGAACTTTACGAGAAGGGTCTCCTAGATAGTGAGATGCTCGGCGGCGTGGAGCCAAGATGGGGCGACCCCGACTCCTTCGCCAAGCTCCTCGAACTCATAGTGGAGCGTAGAGGAATAGGGGAAGTGCTGGCCGAGGGCACCTACAGGGCAGCGCTCAGACTCTCCCAAACCCTGGGACAGGATGTGACCCGCTACGCGGTCCACGTGAAAGGCGTGGCTGTAGGCGCCCACGGGGTGAGGAGCAAGTTGGACTACCCACAGCCCCACGCCTACGCCGCCTCGGTTCAGGGAGGCGACCATACTAGCGTAGCCACGCTGCCACCGGACAGGGACTGGGGCGAGCTATGGATGGTTTTCGCAGACTCAGCAGTGATCTGTGCCTTCAACGCAGTGGACTTCGACACCATGCTGGCCTACTATAACGCGGTGACCGGCGCCGGACTCACCCGGGATGAGTGGTTCAACCAGCACTCCAGGAGGATCCTGGCCCTCCAAAGGATCCTGCTACTCCTGGGAGGCCCTGACGTCTACTGGGACCCCAGGATCCATGACGACAACCCGGCGAGGTTCTACGAGCCCCTCCCTTCAGGGCCTCGAAAGGGCATGGCGGCCAGCAAGGGCGAGGTCTCGGAGATGCTCAGGAAATACTACGCCGAGCTAGGCTGGGACGAGCAAGGCGTGCCGACAAGGGAGGAGCTGGAACGGCTGGGCATAGGCGAAGCCTACAGGCTTGTCGAAAAGATAAGAAATAGGTTGGGTGAAAAATAGTCTACACGGCTTCTTTCCATCACTCCACCTTAGCCCTGGGCGACCATAACCTGTATGGTCTGGGACCCGAAGGTCAGCTGTATTGTTACAGTGTATGACCCAGTAGTAGCCATGATATAGGCTCCCGCGCTATCTATCTGGGGGAACACGTTGGTAAAGTTGGCCTGCTCCAGTAGCTGTACCATGGATACAGCGTCGTCCTGGGCCACGGGTCTGGGTACGATGTACTCCCCATAGGCCGCTGCGCCGTAGCTGGTCTGGCTGATCAGTTTGACTCCTCCGAACATCTGCTCGAAGATGAGCCTCAAGGCCGGGTCGACCTCGGCGAGTATACCTAGGGGCTGCAGGTCCTGCGCGGCGTTATACTGGTCCTGCGGCGATGGCGTCTTCTCCACGTGTATGTCTAGTCTCTGCGTCTCATAGTCGCCCATGAATTCTATGGAGGCGCTGTGCTCGGCACCCTCGATGATGACGGACACGTATATCCTGAAGTAGCCCTGCTCAGCATACCAGTCGGTGACTTGGAAGCCTGCCTGCTGAAGGGCCTGCACCAGGGTGTCGGCATCGGTGTGCGAGATCTGCCTCGGCACAATGTAGACGGCGTCCGTGTACAGGTCGCCGCTATCAGTAATGGACTCCAGCTTGGCTCCGCCGAACACCTGCTCGAAGGCCTGCCTCAACATGGGGTCTATGGCTGCCAGGACCCCGGAGGCCTGCATATCCGTGACGGAATCGTACTGGTTGACGAAGGTCGTGGTAGTGGTAGTCTCCACGGGCGGCGTGGTGGTCATACCGGTCGTACCGGTGTAGACCACGCTGATCTCCTGCTTACCCATCTCAGCAGTTATGGTGAGCATGGAGCCGTCAGGCAAAGCGGCCACCACGTATACTCCCTCGCTTGAGACGCCTGACATCATGCCGATCTGGTAGCCCATGCTCTGGATGCCCTGGATAATGGCGTTGCCGTCGTTCACGGTGAGAGGCCTCGGGACTATGTAGAGGCCATATGTGTGGCCCATCGTTTGACCCTGCTCCGCCAGCTTCACGCCTCCAAATATTCCGCCGAGAAGTTGCCTGACCATGTCGTCAACCTTAGTCAGATCACCGGTCGCCTCAAGGTCGGGAGCGGCATCGTATATCTCCTGGGGAGAAGCCGACGTTGTGGTGGTGTGCATGGGCGGCGTGGTTGTGGCCTCCAGCATTCCACACATGGCGTTTCTACCCTTGGACGCCGACCAGGTCCCCTGGTCGGAGTACTGGCCGCCGCTTATCTGCCAGGTCCCCTGCATGGAGTCGCCGGAGATGGTGCCGCTGAAGGTCACGCTGGGCCCAGCCACCCAGCCGAGCGTTATGGCGTTCCCGGAAACCTTTATGGCCAGTGGTATGCCTGTGCCGACGTAGACGTTGGCCTCATCGTTTATCGCCAGCATGCCAGTGTAACCTGAATCAGCCCTGGTTAGATGGAAGCAGAACTCGCCCCGCGAACTCGTCTTCTCGCTACGGTAGGTGCCGTGCCAGTATCCTTCCAGCGACACCTGCCCCGCTGGCTGCGACGTGGTCGTAGTGGTGGTAGTTGCGGCCTGGCTCTGAGTGGTAGTGGTGGTTGTATGAGCCCCGCCTCCACCCATGAGCATGAAGGCGGCAGCACCCGCCACAATGACCGCTACAACTATGGCTACGAGAACCAAGGGTTTTCCTGTTACGAACGACATACATGTTTCACCTAGGGTTAACAATTGTTGAATGTTGGCATGGTAATATAATTGGCTAGCAACGCGGTACCACAACCTATATAGACGTGTGGGATCACAGTAGCACCAAATCCACACCATATGCGGGTTGAATCCACGTGATAAGGAAGAACGTGTCCCTCTCACCCTCCACCCTAAAGCTGCTGGAACCCCTTATCCAGAAGCACGGAGGTAACCTGAGCGCAGCCATCAGGGAAGCCGTGGAGCTCGCCCACCCCCGGATGCCCAGGGAGAGCCACATCGCCATACCGGTGGACCTGCTTCTAGTGCTGGCCTCGAAGGCCGAGTACCCCGAGGACCCCAGCCTCTACCCCAGGCTCGAGAACAACAGCTACGTGGACGTGATAGCGTCCTGGATGGATAGCCTAGCTTTGCGGTGCAGGATAAGCATGGGCGACGAAGACATCACCATAGCGCTGAGAGGCGGTGGGGCACCCCTCAAGACGGGCGTAATGCTGGTCAAGGGCCTGCTCCGTAACAACGGGTACAGGCTCGTGGGCAGCGAGGAAAGGCCCAGCGGCGTAACAATGGTTTTTCGGAGAACGACGGAAGAGTAGGATTAGTACCGCTCTTCATCCCAACCCCAGGAGGGGGCGTCGAGCGGCCGGCGCGCATGTAGATCTAGGTCCCAGCGGCTAAAAACTGCTTCGCAGCACGGTGGCGCTTAATTACCGGCGAAACCATATCTACGGGTTAGAGGCGCCCGGCCGGTGGTGGATGGGTGAAACGGGTACCAGCAACGCTGTGCGCCAGGTGCAAGGGCGGCAAGCTGCTCTGCGGGCTCTCCGCCTGTCCGCTCCTAGAGCGGTTCAGGGCCGAGGTAAGGGCCTTCACTAGGATGCCCTCCACCACCCGGGTCTACGGTGCCACTCCGCCCAGCCTCGTGGTGGGGGAGAGGGGCTATCCCCGGGTAGCCGTAATGTACAACGTCCCTCCAGGAAGCTTTGGCGAGGCGGCGAAGATCTACGACGACCCTCAGGGCTGGTGGGGCCGCCTGAGCCTCGACGAGATAGTTAGGCTCAGGTCGGGCCTTCTGGCCTCCACCCTCAGGGTCGACGCGAGGAACCCCTGGGTGCTTTACGAGAAGGAGATATCCCTAGCCACCGTATCCACGAGGCCCGTCTCCTCGGAGGCCCTCCTCGAGAAGCCTCCCAAGCCGAGCCTCAGGTTCGACGGCGTCCTCAAGCCGGTGGGCCTCTCGGCCCCGGCCAGGCTAGTAAGGGTTGAGGAAAACCCCAAGCCGCCACGGAGGCTCGAGAAGGCCGTGTGGGACGATGCCCGCGCAGCGGAGATCATAGGCGAGCTCTACTTCTCCGGCGTAGACTACTACACCATCATCAGGGCCATGAGCGCCGGGCTTCTCGGCAGGCTGAGGGCCCGGAGACTGGTCCCCACCAGGTGGGCTATAACGGCTGTGGACAGCATTGTGGGGGAGACCCTTAGGAGGGGCGTGAGGGAGAACCCCCTGATCAACGAGGTCGAGCTCTACAGGGGCGAGTACCTGGGCAACAGGTTCGTCGTAATCCTGGTCCCAGCAGCCTACGGGATGGAGTGGGTCGAGGTCTGGCACCCCTCCACCCTGTGGACCTCCGGGGCGAGAGAGCCGGTGGTGATAATCAACCGAGAGGACTGGAGGGGCCGGTGGAACTATATGGACGGCGGCTATATAGCCGCGAGGCTAGCGGTCCTGGAGCACCTCTACAGGAGGAGGCGCCAGGCCTACGCCGTGATAATCAGGGAGATCCTCCCGGACTACTACGCCCCCGTGGGCAACTGGCACATAAGGGAGACGGTTAGGAGGGCCCTGCAGGGCAGGCCCGAGAAGTATGCGAGCATCCAGGAGGCCCTGGACAGGGCAGCACGCCTGTTCAAGGCTGATCTACGCGGCGTTCTGCGGAGCCTCAAAATAGTGAGGCAGAAAACCCTGGAGACGTGGATGCAACCCTAACCCTCCACGTACCTAACCACAGGCTGCTCCCCCTCCTCCACGAGCTCCCCAGCACCCGAAACACTGCTACCGATACCCAGGTCCAACTTCCCGTACAGCGCGCGGGGCGCCACCACGTAGAAATAGCCCTCATGGATGACCCCGCCGTCACCACCCGTTATCGAGCCGTCGAGAAGCATCGAGTACTCGTCACCCCCCACTCCGGATGGGGGTTCCTCGTAACCCACAACCACGCCCTCAAACCTGACCCTGCCCATATGGAGCATCCCCTGGTTAAAGCCGCCCAGCCTCCTAAAATACCTTAAAGTTTCGAAACCCGGTATGGTGGTGCTAATCTTTAGCCCTTCAGGAGCCATGAATAACGAGCCCATTCACTGATATTGTATTATCCCAACGGCACAGTTCCGGATCATCTACCCGAGAAAGGGGCTCCATATGATGCTTGTTTGTGCATAGATACAATAACCAAGAAGCAAGCTGAGGATAAGCTCTGCAGCATAGCGGAGAGTAAAGGATATACTGTTCCACAGAGATCTTTACTATATAGGCACTGAGAATGACCATATAATCATGGGATACATAACGGATGCCGGGTATCCTGAGGAATGCCAGGTGGTTAACAGTGACTGAAAGACTGTTAAAATAGGTTTATTTCTTGCGTCACTAATTATCAGTATCTCTACCTACTTAATGTTCTTCACACAGTTAGACTCCCTGCTTTTCGTTACTTTTCTGTTTATTGGCACGTTCGGAGCCGGATTCGTTGGAGGGCTTATAGATGGAGGCACAAAGGGGGAGCGTATAGGTATAAGCCTGATTGCATGTGTTTTCGGTCTTGTTGTAACAGCTATAGGTGTTGAACGACAACAGCTGGATCTAAACCCCTTCGGACTATACCTCTTCTACTACAACCCCTTGACAGTTCTGGGCAGTCTTCTTAGCTAGAGCGTAGAAAGGCTGCGGGAGTGGAGGTCAACCGGGTATCCTGGAACCAGGAAAGAGCATATCCAGGGTTTCGCCACTGGACTTGCAGTTATGACGGTATTTCTAGGGATAGCCCAGCTGGTAAACCTGACGCCAAACCTCAGCTTGGCGATCTTACTATGCTATATCTTCGCCTTTGCTGCAGGTTTTCTTTCGGGGATACTGCACGGCGGCAAACCCTCCAGAAGGATCCTGGTAGCTGTACTAGCCGCTATGGTGCCGCTCACGCTCTTCGCAGCGTTGCCTCCTAGCCCGGTTACGCTTGGCCCGAAGGCTCTTCTTGGATTAGCCGTATATGGGGTAGTTGCCGGATTAGGGGCTTTGCTGAGCACCAGGTGATTGAGGCATGGTTTAGCTGTGTCAATGAATCTGCTGGCACCGGATCCGGCTGGCGGTATGCTACTTTAACAGGCTAGGCTGTCGAAATCCCCTAGGTCCCATACTAGGGGATGCTTTGTTTCCACACGTTTAGCTACTATGCCGTAGTGCTTCTCGTAGTCTTCCAGGCCCAGGCGCTCCGCCTTTCTCTCCAGGCTTCTCAATATCCTGCGAACGTCTCTTTCCGTGAGGCTACTCCATTTCGCCTCAACTAGGAGGGCTTTTCTCTCCCTCTCGTTGAGGGCTACTATGTCTATCTCCTCGCCCTTGTGCCACCATTTCCCCAGCTTTGTGGCTTTGAAAGGTAGTTGTCCTTTCTTGTTGAGCTCGGCTATGAATTGCCTGGCTATTCTCTCGAATACGGGGCCTAGGTAGTTAGGGTAGTCGAGCCAGATCTCCTCTACGTCGAAGATCCCCTCTTCTATGGCTGATAGGTTGGGGTAGATGTAGCGGAACCAGAAGGCTGTGAAGCTGTCCCGGATGAAGTATCTCCCCTTCTTGGAGCGGGGCCCCTCGGTTATAGGTGTCTCCCTGATAACGAATCCTGTTTCGATGAGGTTTCTCAGGTAGGGGGTCAGGTCGGAGTGCCTCATCCTGGCATACTCCCTGATCTCTTTGGGCGTCGTATGTCCGTGGGCTATGGCTTCAAGTATCTTCTTATAGGTGGTCGTCTCCGCGAACTCGTATTTCATCAGGAAATCCATCTCGTAAACTATGAAGGTGTCGGGCCGTTTAAGCTCCTCTCCGAGCCAGTTCCAGAAGGGTGTGCGGACCTTTTCCAGGTAGTAGGGTACACCTCCGGCAAACCCGTATATCTCTACGAGTTCCTCCCAGCTAGATTTTGGGAAGAACTCTCTGAGATGATGGAATTTGAGGGGGCCCAGCCTTATAGAAGCCGTCCTCCTTCCGTAGAGGGGGCTACTATAGCTCAGAACCTTGTTGCTCATCATTGAGACGGAGGAGCCGAGGAGCACGAGCTTAGTTCTGGAGTTCCTCAAAGTAAGGTCCACTATACGCTGAAATATAGAGACAACTCTAGGATCCTCCTTAACCAGGTTTGGGTACTCGTCAATAACGATGATTTTATCCCTCAGGAAGTGGAAGTAGGACACCCAATCCTCCTCTACATGCCTCAACTCTGGCACTGTTTTCGAAACGAAGCGCTTGAAGTGTCTAAGGTTGTCACCTTCCACCGCCAGGTAGTAGACATATTCCCTGCCCTTAACAGCCTCCAGCACTAGCCGCGTCTTTCCAATCCTCCTACGGCCATAAACCACTATCAACTCGAACCCATCGCTGTCCAGTCGTTGTTGCAGGGCATTTAGCTCCTCTACACGGTCAACAAACTTCATAATAACCACAATTATCATAATTTGGATTATCATATAAATGGGTTAGCCGCTAAGACCCGGACTGGTCGAGTACCGGGGATATGATACGCTATAGCTTCCAGAAAATAAATTTACGTAAAACACTATAGAAAAACTGAACTTTGGGTGCAACCAGAAGGTGTGAAAATATGCGCATCCGCGGCTTGGGCTGGGCCCTGCTCGTGGGTGGCGTGATTATGTACCTTGCATCATGGTGCATAGAGTTAATCCTGAAAATGACTGCTATCTATAGGCAGGATTTATACACGCTCTACGTGTTCCTCCTTCCGAGGGTCCTCGGGGGTTTTGCGGCTGGCTTGATCGTAGGCGGCGACTTCGGGAGAAAGGTGTTCGCCGCGCTGGCCCTGAGCATTCCTGCACCCGTGATCGAGATGTTGTGGGGCACGGATCTGGCTCCTCTCGGCGCGTATGTTTTAGCGTTCTTTCCCGTGTTGCTCGGCGTAGCTGCCAGCCATGTAGCTGGTAGGGTGTGGCCAGGGCTCATGGGTGAGGCAGGTGTCTATGTTCCGGCTGTGTGGGAGAACCGGCTGGAGGCCCTCCTGGTGGGCTTTTTGGCCGAGTTCCTGGGACTGATGGTGCTAGAGGCCCTGCCCTCCTGGCTTGTGCCGAGGCTCTTCAATGTTGCCGTGTACTGGGTTTTGCCTCTACTTGCCGGGTACCTTGTGGTGCGGAGATGCGGGTGCGGCTTTTACCTCTCCGCGTTGATGTCGTGCGTCGCTGTGGTGGCTGCGCTGGCTGTCATGGTTATTCCTTGGCCAGGTGGCTTCGACCCGTGGGGTTTTATCCAGGCGTTGCTTTTCGAGGGAGGCCTCGCGGTGGCAGGAGCCATCCTTGGCTGGCGGCTCAGCCCATCAGCGGGGCAGGGAAGCCAGCTTTAAACCATCGCCCCGATATTTGGTGAAGGTGGCGGGTTTGCCTGGGGAGAGGTGGTGGGGTCCTGCGTTTATCCTGGCAGTAATCCTGGCGGAGGCTCTGGGCATAGTGTGGCTGTACCACAACTATAGTGTCTTGAGGGAGGAGAACGAGGATTACCAGGCGGCCTTGTGGAGGGTAGCTGTGGATAATATGAGGAGGTTGATGGACAGCGTTGAGGGCGTGGTGTATCAGTACAACCAGTCCCGGAGCACCGGGTACACGTGCAGTCTCGATATTGCCATGCTGATGTTCGACTCCGGGTCCAAGCATGCCAGCATGGGTGCCTCGGCCTTGAAGGGGCTGGGCCGCATGACGGGCAGCGTCGCCGAGGATCTGGCTGGAGAGCGGTACAAGCTGTACCTATTATCGGTGGCGCTGGAAACCATCGACATATATATGCACAAGATGGAGCAGGAAATGATCAAGGCTAATTCCACCCGGGACATGCAGGTCCTCGCCGAGTACGTGCCCCTGTTGAGGGAGATCAGCGAGGATCTCAGGGAGATAGTATTCACCTACCGTGAAGGCCCGGAAGACCTGCCCCTAAGCCTTGTCCGCCACCTGCTGGAGACTGCTGAGGCTCTCGTGGACCTTGCCTATGGCCGTGGGTCTCCGTGAATACATGATTAATTCTATTATTCATGGTATACATAATGATCTACTTGGTGATAGCCATGCCCGAGCTGAGCACAGGACTAGTGATAGCAGGTGCATATGCAGACAAGGTGCGGAGAACACTGTTCGCCCAGCTCAAGGACTCCATAAAGGCGGGCACCCTCTCAGCCCAGGACGTGGCCAGAGGTGCGGCGGAGCTCAACAGACTCCTCTTCGAGATACTGGTGAACAAGCTGGGCCTGGACAAGGGCGACGTTGTAAGGGTCAGGATAGCCTACGACGTCCAGGGCTCCAGCATAGTGTGGCACCTGAACACCCTGCGGGTCGAGGCCTTCAGGAGGATACCCGACGAGGACGTCGAGGCCAAGGTGAGGGAGGCTCTGGAAGCCCAGAAGGCCCCCGGCGAGGCAGCTGAAGCCCCGGCAGAGACTGGCGCGGCGGAGGCCCCCAGCCCCTCGAGCCTCGTGGCTTCTGCCGAGCTGCTGGGCAGAACCGTTGATGGAGGCCTCCTCTACACTCTGAAGAGCGGCTCAGGCGAGAACGTGGGGCTGGCGCTGGTCGAGGACAGGGCAGGGGCAGCCGTGGTGGACGCGGTCATAGTGCCCGGCGAGGGGAGCCCCCTCAGGGTATACTCGAAGACGGATGAGCCTCTCGAAGCATTCGAGGACAGGCCCGAACTCGTCGTGGAGGCCGTTAGAACCGGTAGGCCAGCGGAGCTAGACAAGGAGACCGCCCAGAATCTGTTGAAGGAGAGAATGTCCAAGCTCTCCTCCTAAGCTGACAGCCTTTTTGCCCTCCCACCACAGTTATAACTCTCCGGGATCAAAGCTTCCAGCGTGGATGAGGAGCCCGAAGTTGGCGGAGCGGTGAAGAGTGGAGACCTCACCGACACACCCTCTGGAAAGGTTTTCCAGTGGGATAAACGGGGGAACAACAAGGTTTAAAACCAACCCACCTATATAACG
>WAQK01000058.1 GCA_015520265.1 Pyrodictiaceae archaeon
CGCTGAAGCTCTGCGACAGGTGGCCGGGCCGAGTCATATCGTTCTGCCTGGGTCGGGCTGGGGTAGTTTCTCGTCTCCTGGCGCCCCTGTTCGGCGCCCCCTTCACCTATGCCTACCCTGACGACGGGAGGCCGGTGGCGCCGGGACAGCTAAGTGTGGGTGAGGTGATCAGGCTGTGGAGGGACATGGGCATAGCCTAGACGAACTCTATCTGCTGGGGTTTCCGGTCAAGCACAGCGTGGGCCCGGCCATGTATGAGGCGGTGTTCAAGAGGCTGGGCATAGAGGCTGTGTACAGGGTGCTGGAGGTTCCGCCCGAGGCCCTGGGCGGCGCCGTGGAGGTGCTGAGGCGCCGCAGGTGTAGAGGGTTCAACGTGACCATACCCCATAAGACAAGGGTAGTAGAACATCTAGACCTGCTAGAGCCTCCAGCCAGCACCATAGGAGCAGTTAACACTGTCGTCATAGAGGATGGGAGGCTCGTAGGATACAACACAGATGTCCACGGGTTCAGGGAAGCCCTCCTCCGCTTCACAGGCCCGCGCAGGTGGGGCCGAGCCGTACTGGTGGGCGCTGGTGGTGCCGCGAGGGCTGCTGCCTACGCCCTCAGAGACATGGTAGAAGAACTCGTCATAGTGAGTCGCACCGGAAGGACGGCCGAAGCGCTGGCCAGGGACGCGGAGGCCTGGGGTGTGCCTCACGCCACGGGGCATGCGGCCTCGCCCCGGATTTACCGTAGGGTTCTCCGCGAGGCCAGCCTAGTAGTAAACGCCTCTCCCGTGGGCATGGAGCCCAGGAGTGATGAAACACCCATACCCGCCGAGCTACTGCAGCCTGGAACCGTGGTCTTCGACATGGTGTACAGACCCCTAAAGACACGCCTGCTGAGGGGGGCAGAGAAGGCTGGATGCACCGTGATCGACGGCCTCTGGATGCTGGCCAGCCAGGCAGCCGAGAACATGAGGCTCTGGTACGGCGTCCATGTCGGTGTAGGAGAGTTCAGGAAAGCAGCACTGGAGGCCATGGGGATGGGAAACCATGAGTAGAGGTTTTGGATCAGCGCATGGCGCCATAAGCGTCCTCAACGCGATAGCCACCGGGATAGGGGGAGCCGTGGGCATAGAGCTTCCCATACACACCGAGATCCGGCTGCGGGAGGAACATGTAGTAACGGCCCGCTCCACCGTTAAGGGATGCAGGGTCCCGGTGGATGCAGGCGTCCTGGAGGCAGTGCTGCGAACCGTGGAGAAACGCTTGGGCTACCGGGGCGGCTTCCACGCCGAAATATCCTCAGACATACCGGTGGCGGCCGGGCTTAAGAGCAGTCATGCGCTGGTGAACTCGCTCCTAGCGGGGATCCTCGACGCCCTTGGCCTCCAGCTGAACATCGAGGAGCTAGCCCTGCTGGGTGTGGAGGCCTCCATGATGGCGGGGCTAACAATAACTGGGGCCTACGACGACTCCCTCGCAACTCTGGGAAGGGGTGTGTACATAACCGACAATGCTGAGCGCCGGGTGCTTCGACACTACCGTATAGACCGCGGACTCTACGCAGTGGTGCTGGTCCCTCCGACAGCGAAACCCATCTGGAAAGTGGATCCATCGGACTTCCAGCGGCTAAGTGAATGCTACATGGGCGCCGCTAAACTTGCATTGAAGGGGAACTGGGCCGCTGCAATGACCATGAACGGCCTGTTGACGGCAACGGCTACGGGTCAGGATGTCGCCCCGTTAAGGGAGGCCCTGGAGCTACCTGGGGTGGTTTCAGCCGGTGTGAGCGGCAAGGGTCCCGCCTTCTTCGCGGTAACCGATGATCCTGAGCCTGTGGAGAGGCTCTGGTCGGGCCTCCGAGGCGAACTCATAGTTGCGAGGATTCTGGGGTGACCGGTTTGAGGCTAAAGGTGTACCCTGCACGCGGATTAGAGGGCGCAGTGGAAGCCCCGCCCTCCAAGAGCTATACACATCGAGCCCTCTTCGCAGCCCTCCTCGCCGAAGGCGTGTCGAGGCTCGAGAACACCCTAGTCTCGGGGGACACCAGTGCTTCCCTCCATGCTGTCAGGAGGCTTGGAGCCCGCGTATCGAGGGACTGGAATGTGGAGGGCACGGCTGGGAGGCCCCGCAGCCCTCCCTGGATCTACTGTAGAGGATCCGGCACTACTATGAGGATAGCCGCCGCCGTGTCGGCCCTCACCCCGGGCCCGGTGACACTGTACGGTGATAGGAGCCTCAACCGGAGGCCTATGGCTCCGCTTATATCGGCCCTCGAGAGGCTTGGAGCCGAGGTCCTATCCAGGGGAGGGCGGCCGCCTCTGGCGGTGAAGGGGCCCCTCAGGGGCGGCGAGACCGAGGTGGACGGCTCCATCAGCTCGCAGTTTGTCACCGCGCTCCTCATGGTGGGACCCGTGGTGGGCGTGGCTGTTAGGGTGTCTGGTGGTCTTAGATCCGCTCCCTACATCGACGTTACCCTGAGGGTTCTGGAGGCCTTCGGGGCCAGGTATGAGAGGGAAGGGTACAGGTTTTTCCGCGTGGAGCCAGCGGGGCTCAGAGCAGCCCGCTTCAGGGTGCCGGGCGACTACTCTTCGGCAGCCTTCATGCTCGCTGCAGGAGCCCTAGCTGGCAGGGTTGCTGTGAGAGGCCTGGACCCGGAGGACGTTCAGGGCGACCGCCTCATAGTTGATGCTCTGAAGACCATGGGTGCGAAGGTCTGGGTCGGAGACGGCGTGATTGAAGCGGAGAGCGCCGGGAACCTCGACCCCATAGAGATTGACTGCACCCATACACCCGACCTGGTACCCGTGCTGGCGGCTCTAGCCGCCCACGCTAAAGGGGTTTCCAGGATAGCCGGCGTAGCCCATCTAGTGTACAAGGAGTCCAACAGGCTAGAAGCTTTGAGCCACAACCTCCAGCGCCTAGGAGTAGAGGTCAGAATAGGCAGCGACGAGCTGGTGGTGAGGGGCGGAGAGGTAAGGGGCGGAGTGGTCGACTCATTCGGCGACCACAGGATAGCCATGGCGATGGCCATAGCGGGTCTGGGGGCCAGGGGCCCGGTCGAGGTGAGGGGTGCCCACAAGATCCCGGACTCCTACCCGCAATTCGTGGATCATCTTAGAAGCATAGGTGTTAGGGTGGAGGTGCTGAGAGGTTGATGGGCAAACTGTTCCGGGTCTCACTCTTCGGCGAGAGCCACGGGCGGGGAGTTGGCGTGCTGATAGAGGGGTGTCCCCCGGGACTCAGGATCGACGAGGAATACATAGCCAGGGAGCTTTCCAGGCGCAGGCCCGGAGCCCGCTACACTTCGCCGCGCAGGGAGGAGGACCGGCCAGAAATACTGAGCGGGGTTTTCCGCGGCCACACCACGGGTGCACCCATAGTGGTCTTCGTGGCGAACAGGGACGTCGATTCCAGCTTCTACGAGGAGATAAGGCACACACCACGGCCGGGCCACGCCGACTATACTGCCCGCGTCAAGTACTGGGGCTTCAACGACTATAGGGGAGGCGGCATATTCTCAGGCAGAATCACAGCGGGCCTGGTGGCGGCTGGCGCCGTGGCTAAGAGGCTCTTGGAGACTCACGGAGTCAGCGTCTACTCCTACATAACCAGGATAGGCCCTGTTAAGGCCCGCGTGAAGCCCCGGGACTCGGAGGAGTTCAGGAGAAGCATAGAGAGAAGCCCCGTTAGGTGCCCGGACCCCGATGCCTCCAGGCTCATGGAGGAGCAGCTCAGAAAAACTATGAAGGAGGGCGATAGCCTGGGGGGAGTGGTTGAGACAACAGTATTTAACCTGCCTCCGGGCCTCGGCGACCCGCCCATAGACACGCTGGACGGGGATTTGGCCAAAGCTCTTTTCGCCATACCGGGGCTCAAGGCCGTAGAGTTCGGGGCAGGCTTCAGGCTGGCCTCCATGCGGGGAAGCGAGGCTAACGACCCCTGGGTTCTGAAGGATGGCAGGGTTCTCACCGAGACCAACAATGCCGGGGGGATAAACGGCGGGATAAGCAACGGGATGCCCCTAGTGTTCAGGGTGGCTTTTAAACCCACGTCCACAATCAGGAAGCCCCAGAGAACAGTCAACCTCAGGACGGGGCAACCCGCAGTAATAGTGGGCCGGGGGAGGCACGACCCCTGCATAGCTATAAGAGCAGTCCCCGTGGTTGAGGCTGTCACGTCGATAGTGCTGGCAGACCATTTGCTGAGGTGGGCGTCTTGGGAGACGCTTCGCTCAAAGATCTTAGGAGACGTATAGACCTGGTAGATAGGGCCATCCTGTCCCTCCTGGAGGAGAGAATGGCTCTATGCCGCGACATAGCGGCTGTAAAGGCTGCTGAGGGGTTACCCCTGGAAGACGCCGTGCGTGAGGCCGAAGTACTAGCGAGGGCAGGGGTTTTCAGGGAGGTTTTCAGGGAGATCATAAGGCTCTGCAAAGAGGTTCAGAGGGGAGCGTAGTTGGGGTTCGACATATACGAGTTCTTCGCCGAGCTGAGCAGGATGAATATCCCCATAAGGCTGGACGCTGGCCAGCCCGACCTCCCCCCGCACCCGGAGATCCTGGAGACCCTGAAGAGGGAAATCTATAATCTGGGATACGCGCCGTCCCGCGGACTCGACGAGTTGAGGCAACGGATAGCGGAGATCCATGGCGTCGAGCCCCGAGAGGTCGTCGTAACCCCCGGATCCAAGGCCGCGATAGCCGCCGCAATATACGCCGCACGTACAGTGGGCATAGTGGCGCCCTCATGGCCCGGCTACAGGGTAGCAGCAGGCTTCTTCGGGCGTCGGGTAAGCCTCCTCAAGGCCAGGCCAGAGGAGGACTGGCTACCCGACTTCACACTGCTGGACAAGAGGGTAGACACGTTAGTAGTCAACTATCCCCACAACCCTACCGGCGCAGTGCTGGCAGGGGACAAGCTCAGAGAGTTGCTTGACGTGGCGGAGGACAGGGGCCTGGTGCTGATTTCTGATGAGGCCTACAGGGATTACACGTACAGCGGCGGCGAGCTAGTGATGATAGACCACCGGTTCGAGAAGACCCTAACCGTCTACAGCTTCTCGAAGACCTTCTCGTTGCCTGGCCTCAGGATAGCCTACGCTGTGGGCGACCCCGAGCTGGTGGACAGGGTGCACTGGTTCGTCAAGGCCGCCTATACCTCTGTACCCATCTTTGCCCAGAAAGCGGCCCTCAAAGCTCTGGAACTCAGGGAGGAGGTGGCCGAAAAGGTCAGGGCAGTTATGCTTGAGAGGATCAGGGTCTTCAAGGACAGCCTGGACCCGGGCGTCTTCGAGTACCGGGAGCCCAGAGGAGCCTTCTACACGTTCCTGAGGATAAGGACCGGCGTCAGGGGCTCGGAGCTTGCCAGGAAACTGGCCGGGAGAGGCGTGGGCGTCTTCCCTGGTGAGGCGTTCGGCAAAGAATATGCCGACTACATCAGGGTCTCGCTCACCAGGCCAGCCGGCGAACTCGCCCTAGCCGCCAAGATAATGTCGGAGGTGGCCCGCCTATGAGGGTGGGAATAGTGGGTGTTGGCCGCGTAGGCTCCTGGTTTGCCAGGCTCTTCCTCAGCAGGGGGTTCGAGGTTGGAGTCTACGATGTTTCAGAAAAGGCCCTAAGAAAAGTCGTGGAGCTCGGCGCAGCCAGATATGGCAGCCTAGAGAACCTGGCCATACACAGCGACCACGTGATGGTGGCAACACCGCTAACAGCCACCCTCGAGGTCCTTGGAAGGCTCAGGGAACTCGCGAGCCGGGGCGCCCTTGAGGGGACAGTGATCTATGATACATCGACATTCAAGCTCGACGTGGTGGAAGCCTACTCGGGGTTCCCAAACACTGTTAGCGTATCCTCCATCCACCCCCTCTTCGGGCCTGGCGCTTCGGTGCCGGACAGCCACGTGGTGGCCATAGTCCCGGTTCCAGGCAGGGAAGAGGACTCTAGGCCTGTCGAGGAATTCTACAGGTCTCTCGGCTTCAAAACGGTAACCGTGGACCCGTCCGAACATGACCGCATAGTGTCGTTGACCATAGGCATGTCCTACGTTATCGGTGTCGCATTGGCCAGCCTAGTTGAAAGAGCCGGGGGCCCTGGACAGGTGGAGGCTTTAGCCGGAGCCACCTTTAGGCTCCTATCCACGCATTATAGAAGCGTGTTGCTGGACTCTCCCAGCCTCTTGGGCGAAATCTTGGCAAGGGACAGGGTGAGGGAGTACGTGGAGGAATTCACAGCAATCCTCAGTGAGGCCCTGGCAAATCCGGAAGCCCTGGCAAGGAGCGCGGCTAAGCTCCGGTGGTCGTGGGGCGTGGATGAACTGGAAAGAGCTTACCTAGACCTCTACAGGTGCGTTGAGGGGGGCTCGGAGCACTAGCCGGGGCGATCCACCACGTCGAAGGGTAGCTCCAACAACTGTTTTGATGCTCTGAACCTGGGCTTGCCTAGGCGGACGCCTCCTATAGGCCCGGTGGTCTCTGTGTGCCGCTTGTTGCAGGCGTTGATGTTCCATATAGAGCCGTCCTTGTCGCGGATAACCACTATGTAGAGGTTTCTGACCTCGGCTGGTATGGGGAAGAGGTCGTATATCACGTTGCCGAATCGCTGCTCAGCCTCGTCCCTGGGCAGATACAGCACCTCCACCTTCAGGTCCTCAGAGATCTTCTGGTTCGCAAGCCTCTCTATCTCTCTGATCTCCTCGGGCGCGGGCTTCCTGTTGAACTTGACCGTGAGCCTGCCATGCCTGCCACTCACGTAGGTACTGGCAGTCCACATAGCGTCTTCCCCCAGGACCCTCACCACTGCACCTTTAACCACGTGGAGGGCTGTGTGGGCCCTGACCTCGTCCGGGTATCTGTCCATGGGCTCACCCGGGAGAAATGGTGTTCCAAAAGAATTTTACGGGTTACGCCGGCCCACGAGGGTGGGATAATATTAAATCCTGTAGCCCAGTCTTTTCCTCGCCTCCTCGACCAGTATTATAGCTGCGGACGCCACAACTATCACTGCCAGGTGTTCGAGGCTTATAGAGGTGGCACCGAACACCCAGGGCGCCAAGTATATGGATACCAGTGCCATGGCGAAGCCCACCACTATGGAGAGGAGGTGCTTGGTGTTGCTCGTCAACCCGATCCTCAGGATACTGTGGTTCAGCGACCTCACGTTGAAGCTGTGGAACAGCTCCGCCGCCATCATAGCAGTGAACGCCAGCGAGGACGCGTAGACGTGGCCAGCATTCATGCCGAACCTGCCGGCAATGTAGGAGCCTAGCACAAGGATCGATATGGCCACACCTATGTAGAGCAGGTAGAGCAGGGCCCGGCGGTCCATGATTCCCTTGCCAACCCTTCTAGGCGGCCGCCTCATCACGTCAGGCTCGGGGGGCTCCACAGCCATTGCAGCCGCCGGAAACGCGTCGGTCACCAGGTTGATCCAAAGCAACATTGCTGGTGTGAATAGTAGGCCCCACCTGACAATGCCAGCGGTGAACACGCTTATAACTTCCGCGAAGTTGGCTGAGAGCAGGTAGAGAACCGCCTTCCTTATATTGTCGAAGGCAACCCTCCCCTCCTCAACTGCCGCCACAATGGTGGCGAAGTTGTCATCGGCTAGAATTATGTCGGCCGCCTCCTTGGCCACATCGGTGCCCCTCTTCCCCATGGCTATGCCTATGTCGGCTAGCTTGAGGGCCGACGCGTCGTTGACCCCATCGCCAGTCATTGCGACGACGTGGCCCCTCTTCTTGTAGGCTTTCACTATCCTGGCCTTGTGTTCCGGCGTCACCCTGGCGAAGACCCTGACTTCCTCTATTATCTCGTAGAGCTGGTCGTCGCTCATCTCGTCCAGTTCCTTGCCTGTGATCACAGCGTAGAGCCCCTCCACCGGTATCCCTACCTCTTTCGCTACAGCTATGGCAGTAGCCTTGTGGTCTCCAGTGACCATGACCACCCTTATCCCGGCCTCGTGGGCCCTCCTGACGGCTTCCGGCACCTCCGGTCTCGGGGGATCCATGAGGCCTGCTAGGCCCAGGAACACCAGGTTTCTCTCCGGATCCTCCTCGTCCTCCCAGCCGTCGCCAAGCTCCCTGTAGGCGAATCCCAGCACCCTAAGAGCCCTTGAAGCCATCTCCTCCACCACTTCCAGGATCCTGCCTTTGACCTCGTCGTCCAGCTCCACGATACGGCCATCCTCCAGCATGACGCGGGTGCTCCTCTCCAGCAGCACCTCGGGGGCGCCCTTGGAGAATAACATGAGGCGGCCGTCCACCATGTTGACCGTGGACATCATTTTGCGAGCGCTGGTGAAAGCCAGCTCCCTAATCCTCTCATAGCGGGTCCTGACGGACTCCGGGTCCAGCCCGGCCTTCTCCGCTAGAACCAGTAGTGCCGCCTCAAGAGGGTCGCCCAAGACTTTCCGGTCCCCGTTTTCCGTTACCAGCGACGCGTTATTGGCAAGTGTCGCTGAGAGCAGGAGGAGGTCGAGCTGCCTCCTCTCGTTAGCCCTGAGCCTGGCGCCGTCGGCCAGCAGCTCGCCTTCGGGACTGTAACCCGACCCTGTAACCGTGATCCTTAGGTTGAGGGGCAGCCAAAGCTCCCTTACCGTCATCTCGTTTCGAGTCAGGGTCCCCGTCTTGTCAGTGCATATGACCGTGGCCGCGCCCAGGCCCTCCACGGCGGCTAGACGCCTAACTATGGCGTTTCTCTTAGCCATCTTCCAGACGTTGACGGCCAGCACTACGGTGACAATCGCGGGCAACCCCTCAGGCACAGCCGCCACAGCTAGGGCCACGCTGGCCATGAACAGCTCTACGAGAGGCGCCTCGTGGAGTATGTAGCCAGTAGCGAAGAGCACGGCAGCGACAACGAGGACTATTATACCGATCTTCCTGCCAAGCACGTCGAGGTCCCGCTGTAGCGGTGTCTTCTCCTCCTCAGCCTCGCCCAGCATCCCGGCGATCCTGCCCATGACTGTGTCCATACCCGTGGCTACAACTACCGCCTTGCCGCGTCCACGGACAATGTGTGTCCCCATGAAAACCATGTTCACCCTCTCCGCTAGAGGTGCCGAGGCGTCCAGGACCGCTGAAGGGTCTTTGTGCACAGGCACGGACTCGCCGGTCAGCATGGACTCGTCGACATAAAGGTCCACGGCCTCCACGAGCCTGGCGTCAGCGGGTATCCTGTCCCCCTCCTCCAGGACCAGGATGTCGCCGGGAACCACGTCCTCGGCGGGTATCTCCCGGGGAGCCCCGTCCCTGAGAACCCTGGCGGTGGGTGCTGCCAGCTTCTTCAGGGCCTCAAGCGCCTTCTCGGCCCTGTGCTCCTGGACGACCCCCATCACCGCCATGAGGATGAGGATGGCTACTATGGCTAGGGCGTCAACAGTCTCGCCCAACGCGTAGCTGATTAGGGCGGCGAATATCAGGATTATCACTAAGACGTTCTTGAACTGATCCACCAGAGAGTCTAGAATCGTCCTCTTCTTGCCCTCCTCCAGGACGTTCCGCCCATACCTGGCGAGCCTCTGTTCTGCCTCCGCGCTTGACAGGCCCTTAACGGGATCTACGGCTAGTTTCTCCAACACCTCCTCCGCAGGCAGCGAGTGCCACTCCGCCATGCCGTTGCACCCTGGATTGATCGTTAGGCTAGTTCAATCAGCAAATATAGAGTTATCGTGGCTAGGCCCACGAGAAGCATCCGTAGACCCACCATGTACCACTTCTCACCGCTGATCCTGCCCAAATAGCTTCCCAGCAGGAACATGGCTGTCTCCAGCAACACCAGTGATGCCAGTATGGCGTATCTTAGCGAAATTATACCCTCATGTGCGAGTAGGAGGGGAGAGGAGCACAGCACGGGGAGTGTGAGCATGCCTAGGCTGCTCCACGCCGCCACGTAGAGGGGCACGACCTTGGAGCTCCTCCAGTATATGGAGCCCCTGAGGTCCGCCGCCATAGCCCTCTCCAGCTCCCTAAGCTCTCTGAGCCTCTCAGCCCTCTCGGAGAAGTATGTGCCTAGGAAGGCGCTGAAGAGCCCCATGGCGCTGTTGCCTCCCACGACGGCTCCGATGTATATGAGGGGATCCCTGCCTCCCAGCAGGTAGGTTCCAAGAATTATCCCCATAGAGGATATGAGTCCGTCTATAGTGTTGGTCACAAACATTCTTCTAGCGATCTCCTGCGCCTCCGATATCCTGACCAGCTCCCGTAGCTCCCTCAAGAAGGACCTGAGCCTCGAGAGTAGGGTCAACTCGCTGCCACCGGGCAAGACCCAGTATTTCACCGGTATTAATTACCGGTTTCCCTTTTAAACCCTGGCTCTCGGTAACCTGTACCTTCAGGGTGTCCCAGAGTGGAGCATCAGACAGCCTTCGAGTACAGAAGTCTCGAGGAAGGAGCCATAATTCTGGCATCCAGGGAGGGACACGTGCTGGACAGGGTAAACGTGGGCTCCGGGAGGCCTATCGATGAGTACCTGGTGGCCAGGTATGCAGCCCTCCTGGCCGCCATTAGCGAGACGACGGGCATGATGTCAGGCTTCGGCAAGCCACTCGAAATAGAGGCCACCTTCTCCGACACAAGGCTGCGGATAATAGTTGAGGACGAGGTTGTCAGGATACTTGTAGAGTAGCTGGCACTGCCGACCAGCAGTATATAAGTCTCGGCCCCAACTATTTCTAGGCTAGTCAGGCCCAGCTATGAGGGGATGGACAAACCCATGAGGGGTCTTCCGGGAGACAGGGAGTTCATGGAGGCTCCCCAGGCCGAGATCATCGTGAGGAACGGTAAGCGGTACGTGGTTAAAAGCTTCCAGGTAGCCCGGGGGGTCCTCAAGTGGGTGTCGCTGGGCCTGGTCTATAAGGCTTCATATCCTTTCGCTCTAACCCCTGACGCCCGGATGAAGAGGGAGCTCGATTTCATGGGCGACGAGCATGACAGGGTGCGGACGCCCAGGATCGTGGATGTGGACTACAGCAGGAAAATAGTGGTCCGCGAATACATTGAGGGTTCGCCCCTAAGGCCCTGGGCCTACGAAGCCGACGCGGCGAGGCTGGGCGAGATCCTGGCCTGGATCCACGCTGAGGGATGGGTGATGGGCGATACGAAGCCAACCAACTTCCTGGAGGCTCCCGGCGGGCAAATCTATGTTGTGGATGCGGAGCAGTCCCTCCGCACGGAGGACCCCCGGCTCAGGGGCTGGGACCTCCTGGTAGCCATAACGTTCACATCACTGGCCCAGCTCCTCGACCATTTCCCCGAGAGGATCGGAGACGCCAGCGACTTCAGGCTCTTCGTAGCCCTGGTGCTGGACTCCTACATCGACGCGGGGGGCAGCATCGGCGCGGTAGAGAACATGTTCAACTACAGGCATATGAGCCTATACCTTCTGCTGCCCGCCCACTACCTCTCAGCGCTTAGAAAGCTCGTGAAGAGCAGGGTTAAAAAGTAGGGGGTTATGGGTCTTCACCTGACAGCCACAGTTCTGCCCTGGATCTCCGCATACCGGTACTCCGTTATCCTGAGTTCCAGCCCCGCGCCATTCCTCCTCACAAGGATCGTGGCGTCCTGGAGCCTGTAGCCGCAGCGCCTACATTTATAGTAGAAGGAGACCCTGGTTTTCCCGTCGCTGAGCCTCTCCGACTCGCGTCTCAGCTCCATTACTACCCCGCAACGCGGGCATAGCATAGTGTCGTCTGCCATCCCCACCACCGAGCCGCAGCGTCTCGCCAGCACCTCTTCACTAAATAGTTACACGGGGTGGGATTTAAGTGATGATCACGCCTCCCCATCCAGGAGGCAAGCTATAAATCGACGGCCGACCCACTATTACCAGGCGCCGAGGACGGTGACGCCGGTGGATGGAGGGGAAGCTAAGAAGTTCGCATCTATGGTGCTGGTGTTCTTCGCACTCTTCCTCTTATCCCTCTTCGCGCTTATCGAGTTCAGGCCCGGATTTCTGGAGCCCTTGCGGAAAGCCTTGTGGTCGCCGGCGGCCGTGTCGGCCCTCTTCACGGTGGCGGCGCTGGGCATAGGTTCCGGCATCGTGCTCCTCATGCCGGGCCGGACCGGAGAGTATGAGGAGTACAGCCTGGGCGTAGCACTGCTCTTCCTGGGCTCCATCTCGCTCTCCATAGCCCTGAGCATCCTGCTGGGTATAATCTAGACCGCCAGTGTCTGGGCGAAGTTCTCCAGGGAGCCTATACCGGCTCTTATCACGAGGTCAAGCAGCTTCGAACCGAGGATCACGCTGAGCCCGCTGAGCATGGATAGTATGGCCAGGTAGAACCAGAAAGAGTGTTTCAGGCCGGGCAGGGCCCTGGTTATGGCCAGAGCATTGGTCACCGTTATCACTACTATGAACATGAGGCTGGCCATGACGAGGAGCTGGGGCTCGATCATCCCCATGAAGAAGACTCCCGAGACCTCTGGGGGCACCTGTGCCTGCAGGTTGGCCAGGATCTCGGAAAATACCTGGATAAGCCTGGAGATGAAGACGGTGATCATTATGGTGGCTGCATGCATTATGTAGGTGGTTGTCTCGAAGGTTTTCGCCACCTGGGTCCTAAGCCTCCTCAGCCTTATCAGCATGTTCTGATGGTCCGAGATCACAGCTCCCGCCTTAGCCACGTCGCCGCCGTACTCCACGGTATCCATGAACACTCTCACGGCTCTCCTTATCAGCTCGCTCCCCGTCTCCCCGGCGAAGAACCTCCACGCGATCCGCGGGTCGATCCCGTTGACAAGCCTGGCGTAGAGGTTGCGGAGGAACACGTTGAGCCTGCCGAGCTCGCTTGAGAGGAGGGGCTCCAGGGCGCGGGGCATGCTGGGTATAGTGGAGAGGTGCATGCCGTAGCTCCTGATGAATATGGGGAAGAACTCGTCAAGCTCCTTGATCCTCCTCTCAACCAGCTTGGCCGTGAGGCCGGGGGCGAGGAGCAGGCCTCCAGCCAGGATGAACACCACGGCTAGCCTCTCGTATGTGGCGCCCCGCGCCATGTAGAGAGCGCCCATGAAGAAAGCTATTGCGACGGCCATGAGGCTGGTGGCCTGGACAAGCCTCAGCTCCCGTGGCCTTATCGGCATGTTGTGGCTGAAGGGCTCCGAGGGTATGAGTATGTAGAGGAGCATGAACAGGGCCACCGCGGCTATGGATACCCCGAGGAAGCTCAAGACAACTATTCTGCCGCTACCCCCGAAGAAGAAGGCCAGCATCAGGAAGTTGGCAAGCACGAATATGGTGGAGCCCATCATGGCCGTGTATACTCCGAGGAAGACCCTAGCAGCATCCACCATCCTGCTGTAGTGGGTCTCGTATTCGTTGACGAACGTGTTATACTCCGTGGTGAGAAATACTTCCACGTCCTCCCCCACGGCGAGGACGCTGCCAAGCCTGATGAGGAAGTCCCTGAGAAGCTTGTTCCTAACAGTCCTGGCTATGAGGCGGCAGGCCTCCGCAAAGCTGTAGCCCCACTCGGTGCCCAGCAGGTAGATCTTGTAGAACAGTTTGGAATACTTGGGATATGGGTACTCCTCGCCCACAGATTTGAAGAGGGCGCTGCGGGGAGGCTTACCCGTCGATACGCTGAGCATGTGGCCTATCAGGTAAACCATGTCGAAATCCACCGAGGTGAAGGTAAGCTTCCTCCGCAGGATGGGGAACATCACGAAGACGAAGAAGGATGCAAACACGATAATGGGAGCCGCTGCGAAGGAGTAGGGCCTCGGCAACACTAGGTATGAGGCGGCCGCCGCGGCGAGCCCGGCGGCGATGCCCAGATACCTCAGCCGCCCCCCTAGACCACCCAGCCTCTCCAACGCGGCACACCTAGAGTAGCCTGTCCTGCTCTAGGCGTTTAAGCGCCTCCTCGACACCGAGGGAATACGCCTTCACGATGGCCTTGTATACCTGGAAGTAGTCGAACACCTTCTTGTCGACCAGGGTCTGGAGGAACCGGGCCCGGAGCTCCAGCTCGTCGTAGATCTCCTTGATCCTCTTCCTAGGTATGCCCCTCATCACGGCGATCTTCTCCTCGAGCAGGTAGCTGGCGCCTCTGCCGGCAAATAGGAACCTGTCCTCCACCGGGTCCCAGGTGAACACCGGCATCGCCGCTATCGCGTCAGAGGCGGGGTCGTAGCCTATGATCTCGTTGACTGTGATCACCCTCCTCGCCGGGAACCCCTTTACGTGGACGGCGCTCTGGAACCACGCTATGTTGAGGCTGTCCATGTTGGTCTTGGGCACACTGATGGGCGGGTTGGTGAGCCTCTGGATGAGCCTCTCCAGGTTGGCGGCGTGGAATGTGGCCATGACGGGGTGCCCCGTGTTGTGTAGCGCGACGGGCATCGAGCCTCCGAAGAACAGCTCGGTGCCGGGCACTGAGACGTCGTAGACGTAGCCTCCATAGGGCTCCTCCCTGACCGATATCACCTCGACGACACTGAAATCCCCGACAAGGTACTGTTCTATCCTCTTGGCCAGCATCCTGGTCCGCGGCTTGGCCTTCCGGGCCCTCCGGGCGGCGCGGGCGTAGAGGCGCCGGGCCTCACCCCTCGACACGAAGCGGTCATCCTCGAGTTCTCTGGCTAGGTGGCTGAACCCGGCTTCTCTCAGCAGCCTGGCCAGGGGCCTGGCTGGGACGCGGTCGGCGAATCTTAGGGCTGGTTTAATCCACTCCATGTGGGTCATGCTGGCCCCGATGATCTGGACCGTGATGAGGGGTGCTGCGCCCGTGGTGACCGTGAAGCCTCCCCACGCCTGGAGCTTGGCTGGTACCACTAGGAGGTCGCCGGGCCTCAGGCCGGACACCGGCCTGGGCTTGACCACCATGTCCTCCTCGTCTAGGACGAAGACGCTGTGGCTTCCGGTGGCCCTGAGCTCGCCGCCCTCATACCTGACCCGGTACACCTTGTCGGCCCTGTGCCTCAGCACGTATCTTACGGGTGCCCATGTGAGTCGCCCATCCCTTCCAAGGCTGAGAACCCTGTACCCCTGCACCGGTACGGGCGCCCTCTCGGCGCCCTCGGGATAATGCTCGTCGATAAACCTGCCTATAGGCCCGACCCTCACCCTGCCGCCGGGATCCATGACGGCTACCGGCGTGTCCCACGTGACGCTTTGCATGGCCTGGAAGGCGATGTTGCCCTCAGCGCCACGGATCTCTCCCACAATGATGTAGTTGGGCCTCTGCCTGAGAGCCGCTTTCAGCAGGTCAAACATGGTCACACTGCTCTCCGGCTTACCTGTATCCCTAGTGAGCTCCCTAGTCCAGTTGGGGTGAGGCAGGACGACCTCGGCAGTATCCTCAATGGTGACGATCTTGTTGGTGGGCCGTATGAACGCCATAATGGCGTTAAGCGACGTAGTCTTACCGCTTGCGGTGTTATGGGCCAGTATGCCTCCTAGACCGGCGACGAAGTTCTCGGTTCCCGGCACCGATATATCGTATACGTAGCCTTCATAGTCCTCTTCCTTCTCTATACGCTTCACCCTGTCCAGCACTATGTCGGACTCTATGAGCCTGGATACCTCTGGCTTCACTTTAACTGGGCCCAACTGTAGGAGTTGTTTCAGTAGGTTCAGACTGAAGCCTCCCCTACGGTAAGCTAGATCCCGGAGCTTCTTACGTAGCAACGGATCCTCTGTCTCGGTGAATTTGCGGGGGTCGTTGTTTATGGAGGGTATGGTCCACTTTGACCGCTCAGACACTACCTCTAAGTATCTTTTCAGCTTCTCCTTTCTATCCCTGGTTAGGGGTTCGATTAGTTCGGCGAACCTCCTGAGATCTGGGCCGCTGATAACCAGTGTATGGAAGATCCCTCCTCCCCGCTTACGCCTGTCATCGACCTTATACCTGGCTTTGATACCTAGCCCTAGTAGGAGAAGCCATAACCCCTCAATGAGCTCCTTTGACCTTGACCAGAATCTAATCTGGCGATCTCCAAAGCTTGCGTCCCCGCTGATATAGGCCCCTAGTAGTGATTTTACAAAGTCCTCTCCTAGACCATATATGAAGCCGGGTATCCTCTTATCCCAGGCATTGGTGCCTAGGCCCAGCTTTCTGAGTACGAGGCTGAGAGTCTTGCTCTTGACCTCTAGGTGTTTTACGCCTGTTCTCCGCTTCACCAGGAAGGGCTCTACTCTAAAGACCTTTCGGAAGCTACTCCTGGCGGTCTCTATAATACTGTCATCCTTGTTGGTTATCTGAACTGTGTCCCCGGTTATGCATCCCTCTGAGAGATATAGGCCAAGGAGTTTAGCCAGGTTTGCGTCGACCTTTATAAGGGCTGGTACTCTTATCTCGCTCTGTTTGACCCTTATCCATAGTTTGCTCTTGTCCGTTCTACTACACTTGTCTAGAAACCGTTTCAGGGGGGCCTGGTAGAAGCCTGTCTTATAGTTGTATCTCATGTATCTGCACAGTTTGGTCTTGCTTTCGACCAGTATTCGGTCTGCCTCGGGTTCGTTCTTTAGAAGCTCTACCAGGTCTATGTGTTTGATCTTGTTGAATCCTAGAGGTATCTTGGCTGGAACTACTATGCTGTCCCCAGGCTTCAGCGCGTCTACTCGTACGGGTACGACCTTAAAGTTGCGGATCGTGAATAAGCTGTGGTCGCCGGTTACCCTTATTGTTCTCCCACTCTCTGTCACCACCTTGTATACTCCTGTTCTCGGTTTGTGCTTGATGAACCCAGTTATTGGTCTGAAGGTGAATTTAAGCAGCGGGTCCAGCGTTAGGGCTTCGTACTCTGCATACCGGTCCTCGAGCTTTTCTATAGGCACCAGTTCAAGCATGCCTGTCCGCTTATTCCTAACAACTACCCTCTCGCCCCTAGCCAGGCTTTCCCCACAGATGAAGACGCTCATGCCTTCGCTGAGCATCATCCACATGTAGGCGGCGATCCTGGAGTCGAATGTGCCCCAGTTTATGAGCTGGGTTACGCTTAGGGGTATTTTGGAGACTTTACGTATGGTGAAGTTGCTGCCGCGGAGGCTGACGTCGTTGCCGAACACTATGTTTATACGGCTTCCGTCGGGCAGTGTTGCGTCCACGACGGGGCGGGCGTGGCTTATCGGTTTCCCTATCTTCTCGCCCAGCTTTATGACGAACTCGTCCAGCTCCTCGTTGGTTTCGAACCGTACGCTGGTCTCCATGGATCCGAACAGCTTGTGGACGATGTATATGGGGCCGACGCCGCCGCAGGTTATGTCCTCCAGGTAGGGGTCCCTGAGGAAGGGCTCCAGTATACCTACACCTATCTTGTCCCTGATCACGTGGTACTTTAGGTAGTCTATGTCGCCCCTGTGGACCGGGATCCTGCCACCCTGAAGTTTCAGGTTCTCGTAGTCCACGGTTTCGTCGACGGGCACAACTATCTTCTCCAGGAGCTCGAGGAGCAGGGCCTTCTTCTCCTCGCTGGACCTGGGTATGTGCTCGTGGGTTATCACTAGGGCGAGGGCCTCCTCCACTAGGCGCAGGAGCCTGGGATGGGGGCGGGGAGGCTCTATGGCGACATACTTGTTATATCCGGACTCTGCCTCCCTGGGCGTGTAGACATGGATGAAGATCCCGCCGCCTACAGGGTAGACCAGGTTGTACTTCCTCCACTTCTTCATCTCGCCGGTGAGCCTCTCCACTATCTGGGGCTCCTCGCCCAGCTCCTCAGCCGCCTTGGCCAGGTACTCGACCAAGTAGGAGGGCTTTTCCCCGAACTCGGGCTCCCTGGCCGAGGGCTCGCCCCTCGGCTCGACCCTTCTCGGCCTCCTGAGCCTCAGCCTTAGAGCCGTCATGCCCACGACCCCCTCCCTACGCTTTAGCCAGAGCTATGGGGATCAGCTTAATCCCGAAGGCCGGGTCCACATCGTAGGTTATGGTTGACTCGAAGGTTGTGGGCGCCCCTCTGAGCTTCACGATGCTCATTATCTTGACAGCCCTGCCCCCCACCACGGCTGAGGAGAGCTTGATGTAGCCGTCGCATATGGCGCGGGCCCTTGTGGCGAGGTCCTCGCGGAGGATGCCGGGGTGCAGGGTTAGGATCACTGTCTTCCCCTTCTCAGCCAGGATGCGGACTCTGTTGAAGAAGTCAAGCACGTGGCTCGGCGTGGTATATATTGCTAGGTGGCTCAGCGTGTCCACCACCAGTATGTCGAATGTGTCCTGCTTCACAGTAATGTAGGAGCCTAGGAGGGGTAGGAGGAGGGATGCATACCTCTTGACCCACCGGGCGCCTGGGAGCTGGGCAGAGTATATTCTGAGCCTGCCGAGCAGGAAGTGGTCCGTAAGGTCTATTCCCACATTCCTAGACTTAACCACATAGTCCCTCGTAGTCGACTCCGTGGTAACCACCACTACCCGGTACCCCTTGTCCAGCGCACCCTTGATGAACTGCTGGACCAGCACTGTTTTACCCGTGCCGTGAGGCCCCTCCACCAGGATTAGGGATGGGTGGGGGAAGCCTCCGCCGAGCTTGACGTCCAGCTCCTCGTTCCCCGTCGATATAACCTTGGGCTCGAACACGTCCTCCGACAAGGCTGTCACCCGGGAACGAACCTGTAAAACGCTTTGCCGCCATACTGGTTCACGACCACTATGGTTACAGGCCTAGTGGTATCCACAGGGCGGGGTAGCAGGGCCACTATCCTGGCAGACTCGCTGGGATGTATCCCTCGCCCATCCCTGAAGGGCTCAGTGTAGCCGCCCTGAATGATTATCTCGACTATCACCCAGCCGCTGCCGTAGCTGAGCATATAGGTGGACTCGAGCAGGGAGCCCAGAGGCGTGTAGGTTACAATAACGTCGGTTCTCCCATAATCCCAGAGGGTCTCGGACCCGTTGTTGGAGAGGATGAACTCTAGGGCGGTGGAGTTGATCAGGGTGGCGTTCCTGACCTGGATAAAGGCCAGCTTCTGCTTAGAGGTGAGCAGCACGGCCTGCTTAACGCCCTTCACCAGTGTCACGCCAGTAGTCAGAACCGAGACAACCATTACGGCAGAGGTGAGGAGGAGGGCCGCCAGCACTATTATGGCGGCGCCAGTAACACTGAATCCCACGCCTCCTCACCCCTCTAGGGCGTAAACACCTCCTCTGCGCCAGTGCCGAAGGGCAGCACTATCTTCACGTGGTAGGGCGGGTCCACGGGCTGCGAAGTGTAGATGTGTATCTCTATAGTCTCACCCTTCTCCCATACTCCGGGCGTGGAGCCGTACTCAGTAGCATTCCAGTGCCCGGCGCCGCCGCTCTGGTTATAGGTGTATAGTTTAAGCTCTCCCCCGAATGTGCCGAAGTAGATGTCCACCAGGTCGAACCCTGTAAGACTTGAGGAGCCTATGTTTTTGGCGAAGACTATGTACTCCGTGCTAGTATTATTATACATGTATGTAACCGTTATCTGGATGCGCATTTCCTGGCTCTTAGAGTAAACCATCTGCGAGATAGTGCTGGACAGTAGAGAAGTCCTAGACATAACCACCAGTGCGAACGACGCCGCAATC
>WAQK01000059.1 GCA_015520265.1 Pyrodictiaceae archaeon
CAACCCCGTCTTCTACGGGAGCCCTCGTCCCCGCCGGGAATCCCCAGCGGGGACGAGGGCTCCCGTAGAAGACGGGGTTGATGGGGCGGGGGTGTAAGCCCCGAGAGCCTCACGGCTCGAGGGGTTTAGCCCGCCGCTCCCAATCGCCCGAGGCCGCAGGGGCTTCTCCCTGGGGGCGGGCTACGCATCGTACTAGCGGCGCGTGGCCCGCAACGGGGCCTGGCCCGGGGTTGATTCTGGGGCCTATGTGCGGCGCCGCGCCTCTCCACCCATTCTACGCGTGGGCCTCCAAAACTATGCCAGCCTTCTCCAGGAGTCTGAGCGTCTCGGAGAAGAGGGCATCATGCATCCCGAGCTCTTCGGGTGGCGTGAAGCCGCTCACCATGCCTCTAAGTACAAGTATAGCTGTTGCCGACAGGAAGCCCCCGGTGGTTATGCTCATGGCGTTCCTCTCCACGGTGCCCTCCATGTCCAGCCTGTAGTAGGCCTTCCTGCCGCCGCGTCCACCCTCAACATATAGGACCACACGGTCGCCCGTCCCCGAGAGCCTCTTCTCCAGCACTGCGGCTAGGAAAAGGTTGGCGGGACACCTGCATCCTTCAACCTCCACCACCTCCTCCAGGAGCCCTAGGCTCTTGAGGAGCCTCATCGCCTCCACGTGGCCGGGGTACCTGAGGGTCAGCTCCCTCAGCCTCGGCACGTGGGCAAGGCTTCGGAGAAGGGTTCTCAGCCCGTCGCTGGCGAAGTACTCGAACACCCCGGATCCAGGCACCTCCACCCTGCCGGTATACTCGAGGGGATCCACCTCCACCAGCCTCCCCTCCAGCCTCATCCTGGCCGGCCTGAGATACTCGTCGACCAGGTCCTCGGCCGACCAGGCCGACGCCAGGCCCAGGGGCGCCGAGGGGTTCCTGGAGACTCCTCCCACGTAGATGTCGATATACTCCGCGCCGCCCAGTACCCTGTCCAGCCTGGCGGCCAGCATGCTGGAGAGCCCGGGTGCCAGACCGGCGTCGGGCACGTATACCGTGTGGCTGGCAAGGGGCTCGAGGCTCCAGGGATCCTCGGGGTAGAACGAGACGTCCACGACCCTGCAGCCGCTCTCCAGAAGCCTCCTAACCACCGGATACGCCACCCTGCCGGGCAGGGCAACAGCCACGACGCCCGCCCTCCTAGCAACACCCATAACTTCCTCATTACCGCCGCCTCCCACCAGGCCCTCCACGCCCAGCCTCCTCGAGAGACGTTCCACCCGTCCACGGTCCCTATCGGCAATGCCGACCCTCAACCCGAGTGAGGCGAGGAGTTCGGCGGTATATCCTCCGATACGTCCAGCACCCAGCACGAGGACCTCCAACACTTCGGGGCGCACCACCCGATCTCTTAGGCGACGGCGGTGAAAAACGTGGCTGGTTTCAAAGATCCATAACCGTGAAACTACACCAATTTTATACCGTGACTCCAACCAGCTTGGAGAGGCCCGGCAATGGTAGAGAACATAAGGATCGCGGAGGAGAGCCAGGAGCAACTGCGAGGCAGAGGCGAGCTAGAGTACCTAGGGTACATAGAGGGCAGAATAGAGGACGCCGTGTCAAGGCTCATCTACATGTGCAGGGAGAAGGGCTACATAGAGGCCGACATGGTGATCTACAGGAACCAGTGGTCTACCCTCAAGATAACCTGCCACAACAGGGCTGGAAGAATAACGCTCGAGGCGAACCGGGTCGAGACACGTGCAGAGGAGCTCGTCGGGAAACTCCGCAGCCTGGAATGCGTGCTCAGGCTCTACGCCTATAGCTCGGAGAAACCCCAAAGCGTGCTGGATACGCTTATAAGCTAGCCGGATCCCCGACGGACCCCGGGATATCGGCTAGGCTCAGGCGGTCTTTCTACACTATCCTACAACACAGCCAGTAGCCCCCAGCTATGTGCAATTTTTATTTGGCTCACCAGTGCTTGGAGGAGGCTGGAGCAGAACGAGGACCAACCACGCCCTCCACCTCACGGAAAGGGTGAGCGCCGTGGACAGGCTGAAACTAGCGATGCTGGCGGGTCTGCTGGAGAATATGGGGTGGGCGCTTCATTTCACCTATTCCAGGGCATGGGTAAGGGACACACTGGGAGACGATTACAGCTTCATATTCATGCTGGCGGCCGCCGAGACGCTGCCAGTCGTTCTTTCCATAGTTGGAGGCCTCCACGGCGACGTCGCTGGAAGACGGAAGATTGCCGAGCTGTCCGCCCTCCAGGCACCCCTCTTTATGCTAGTGCCCGTGCTAGGTCTACGCTACATGCCACTACTGGTGGGCGCCAGTGCAGCCCTCTGGGCCTACTTCTGGCCCAACCTGGTGGCACCCGTGATGGAGGAGACAGGTAGAACAGGTTCCGGGTACGCCAGGTTCGCCATAGGAAGCACCGCTGGCTGGGGCCTCGGCGGAGTGACGGTCATGGTCTACGACTGGCTCGGCGTGGCCGAGCCCCCGGCCATCTACTGGACCGCCGCCCTGATGCTGGTAGCGGCAGCTCTAGTTAGCCTGTGCGTGGTTTCAGCCTCCAGGCCGCGGGCCACTGTCCACGACGTGGTAGGGTTCCTGAGGCGCGGAGGCCTCGGCGTGCTGACCCTGTTCTTCGCCATAGTCTCGCTTCAGGCCGCGTCTGAGATCTTCTGGAACGCATCCGCCTTCAAGCTGTACGGGGAGGCTGGCAGCATAGCCATGTTCAGCCTCGTTTACTCCACCCTTCCCACGGCTATTGGCGTGCTTGTCAGGCCCTTGGCAGGTAGAACCGTTGATGCCGCCGGACCCTGGAGAACCTACCTGGCCGTGATCATGGGCTACTCGGCCCTCTACCTCGGAGTGTACCTCTCGAAAGGCCCCCTGCTCCTGGCCCTTTGGGTCCTACCAGTGTTCGCCTTCTACGACACCTCGATCTACACGCTGGCGGCCAGGGTCTTCCCCGAGAACCTGCAGGGCTCGGCGAGCGGGCTAGTAGTGCTCTCCTACTTCGCCGCTGGTATAGTCGTGCTAGGGCTCTCTACCCTAAGCCTGGGCTACCGAGAGATCCTTCTGATCACCGAGGCGCTGGCCCTAGCGGCGGCCTCCTCTCTCCTAGCCTCTCGGAGGAGGCTCGCCTCGCACTAAGGGTAGATCCTGCGGCCCAGGGCCTGGTACGAGTTATCATAGATCTCCTCGATCTCGAAGACCAGTGCC
>WAQK01000060.1 GCA_015520265.1 Pyrodictiaceae archaeon
GTCGACGGGCCAGTCGATCGCCTTGCCCACCAGCTCCCTGCCCCACAGGTCGGGCGCCGCCTTGTGGAGGAAGTGGGTGAAAACCTGGGTTGTGCCGCTGGAGTCCGACCTGTGAACCGCTATGATCCTGGCGTGGGGCAGCAGGTCCCGGAACCCGGGGTTCAGCTCAAGGATCCTGGGGTCGTCCCAGTACTCTATCTCTCCCAGGTATATGAGGGCCAGCACCCTCCCGCTGAGGTTCAGCGGCCTGTCGCCGGGTAGTTCGGGGATGTTGTAGGAGACCACTATGGCGCCCAGGATCACGGGTAGCTGCAGGACGCGGCCCCGGTACTCCTCCCACATCTCCCTGCTGAGCGGCGGGTCGCTCCCGCAGAAGTCGACGAGCCCCTTGAAGAACTGCTCCTGCCCCGCGCCGCTGCCAACTGCCTGGTACTCGACAACCACGCCCGGGTTCTCGCGCATATACTCGGAGAACCACTTGTCGAACTGGGGGTAGGGGAAGGTGGCCCCGGCACCCCTCAGATACACGACTCCTTCCCCGCCGGAGGGCCGGGGCACGCCCATACCCTTGATGCCCTGGTAGAGGAGCGTTGAGCCCGCAACGATGAGGACGAGGAGGACAGCCTCGAAAAGCCTCAACCGTTGACCGGACCCAGCAGCGCCCACAGGCCAGTTCCCGTGAGACCCGGGTACCTGTGAGTGGAATAAAAGGGTACTCCATAGCCCTTATGGGCCACTATATAGTGCTATATACGGAACCTAGACTCAGTTTTAGTCCTGGTATATTTCTAACAAAAGGTCTTCCTGGACGTTTCTCAGCTTTTCGAAGTGTTTGTCCTTTGCCACTACTATTAGCGACCTGTTATACGCTGTCGCAGCTATGATTAGGTCAACTGCCGGTAGAGTGGAACCTCTGCGTCCCAACGCCTGCTGCCACCTTATTGCCAGTGCATAGTCGTCCTTTGTAGGATAAACTATTTTCTCGGCGTATAGCAGTGCTGGCGGATATTCCACTATGGTCAGCACTGAGATGAAACCTGGTATAACGTTGGCACGCTTATTGGCCACAAGGTCTATCACTGCACTCGTGTCGAATAGTCTACGCGTCTCCATTCCCTTCTCACCATCTCACGGTAGAGCCTTTCCTCCTCGTCGGGCGGTAGAGGCTCTAGATCCTCCCTCCTTACCCCCAGTTTCTCAAGTCTTGCTAGGAGAGTCTTCGCATCCTCGGTGTCAGAGAGCTCCTCCAGCCTTTTCAGGTACTCCTCTGTACTCCGTCTCACCACCTCGCTCCAATTCACTTCCCGGTGTTTTCTCATCTTTTCTAGGAGCCTCTTAGGTAGCCTTATCGTGAAGTTTGCAGACATAATGCATCATATACATTTACATTCATGTAAATGCACATACATAAATGGTTTCCCAGGTCTGTGATCAGAGTTTTGATCACCTCCCATGTTAAAGATTGAATAACGTGACCAGTATATAATGTCGACCAGGTGATACGTGTGAGCGAGAGGAGAACGGAGGACATAGAGGAGCTCCGCATGGTGTTCGGAGCCATAACGGACTTCGTAAGGGACCTCAAGGAGCCCCTCCAGGACCTGCTGAAGACCATGGCCGAGGCGCTGAGCGGCGAGCAGCTGGGCAGAGAGGTGGCGGCCTTCTATAACGAGCTGGTCAAGAGCGGCGTGCCTGAGGAGATGGCCAGGGAGATGACGAGGGAGTTCTTCCAGCGAAAGCTGGAAGCCGCTCCCAGCATAGGGAAGCTGCTAGAATCCTTCTCGAGGTTCAAGGGCCCAGCCGTCTTCGTGAAAACTGGGAGAAAGGGGGACTGCGAGGCGGCGATAAGGGCCCTGAGCAGCATCTCTCCGGATGACCCGGAGAAGAAGGAGCAGCTGGAGAAGGCTCTGGCCCTACTCAGGACGCTCTGCGGGCAGGAAGGCGTGCAGGAGGAGAAGGAGGGCTAGCCCCCGAAGAGACCCCTAAGTAGCATAGGTGTTTTTGACCCATCGCCTAGGCCCGGCCGGGCCCACGTAGCTGCGGGGCGGTACCGGTGGATCTAGAGGAGAGGCTGCGGCGACTCGAGAGGATGCTGGCGGACGTGCTGGCTAGGCTCGAATCTATAGAGGAGCGTCTGGGCGAGCTGGGCGGCGGGGAGACGGCGGAGCTGGCGTTCCGCCTGGTCACAGCCTTCTCGCTCCCCGCCGCGGCGGCTTTGGAGGCTGCCCGGAGGGTTGTGTCCACTGCGAGGTCTCTGGGCGGCGTGGATCCCCTGGGCAGAGCCGTGCTGGAGGCCCTCTCGGACTGTGAGCCACTCACAGTGTCCGAGGTTACCAGGAGGGTTCGGAGGATCAAGGGTTCCGCGTCGAGGCGCACCGTCAGAGAGAGGCTAGCCTTGCTCGAGAGGAGGGGCGCGGTGGTGAATGTGGGCAGCGAGGCCAGGCCCAGATACGTTCTCCGCAGCTGCAGGGGGAGAAGTGTTGAGTCTTAGGAGGCTCCGCCTCCTGGTGGAGGCAGTCAGGATCGCGGGGTTCCTGGTCCTCGCGCTTTACAGGGCTGTAGCGCTACTCCTGGGGCTGAGGCTCCGCTCCAAATACTATGTGTGGAGGGAGAGGAGGGGGTTCAAGAAGACTCTAGCCCGCCACGGGCTGCCGCCCGACCTGGCCGGGGAGCTGGCCGCCATGTATTCGGAGAGGCTGGCCAGCAGCCTCATGGTGCCGGGCCCGGTGGAGCTTGCCCGGAAGGCGGGGTTCTCCTGGACCCGTGGCAGGGCTAGGAGGCCTTCATAGCGGTCCTTATCCTCTCGCCCAGGGCCTTGAGCTCCTCCCAGCCGGGTTTGCTCCTCCTGCAGTAGAGGGTTACGCATCCATCGTCCGTCCGGCGTGGCACTATGTGGAGGTGCACATGCATGATCTCCTGGCCCGCGGGGCGCCCATTGTTTATCAGAACATTGTAGGCTTCACAGCCAGTCGCCTCCAGGATGGCGGGCGCAACCCTGGCCGCGGCGCCCAGAAGCTTGGATCTGTAGGTTTCGGGCAGGTCCTCCAGCCTCTCGGCGTGGTGCTTGGGCACCACTAGGGCGTGGCCCGGCGCGGCCGGGTAGATATCCAGGAACACGACCACGTACCTGTCCTCGTACAGCTTGACTGCTGGCAGCCTGCCCCTGATTATGTTGCAGAAAACGCAGTCGCCCGCCACGGCTGCCCCCCTTCTCCTGGGGGTCGTGGCTACAGCTTTAACTTTAGCCCCGAAAAACTCGGGGGATCCGCCTTCCTGAGGACCGCGTCGCCCCTCGCAGCGACGGGGGCCGACCTCTCAACACCCAGGGCCTGGGCTACGGGGCCGCACTTGGCCCTTAGGAGGAGCAGGGTCTTGGGCTCCAGTCCTCCGGGGTTGTCGAGGAAGGCCTCCAGGTTGGCTATGCCCTTAGAGATCACGGCGTCCACGGTTTCCAGCACCCTTCTCGCCTCGGGGGAGGCGCGGGGGCTGAAGGCTGGGTGCCTGCCACCGGTGGATACTAGGCCCTCCACGTTGCCCGTCACCATCTCTCTAACCTCGCCTACGGTCACGTCGGTTTCGAACGCCTCGCCTCGCGCGATTAGCCAGACCTTGTAGCCTCTCCTGGCAAGCTCGCCTGCAACCGCCAGGTCCACCACGGCCTCTCCAGCGTTGTCCAGGACCACGGCTATGCTCGACGCCTCCTCCACCAGCCTGTGGGCGCCGCCCGGGATCCAGTGGACGGTGCCTCCCAGTGTGCCGGGCTCTGCTCCCTGCCTGTAGCCTGGCATGTCTATGTCCACCGAGTTGGCCTTAGCCATGGTTTCCAGGAGGGCCTTGACGCTCATGGTCTCGAGCCTCAAGCCGCTGACCAGGTAGGAGAACTTCTGGTTGAGCAGTTTCTTCACCCTCTTAAGGGGGTCAGGCTGGCCCAGCAGCATGGCCTGGTACTCGTATGAGGAGACGAAGATCTCTGGTAGAGGGTCCCCTCTCTCCATGGCTTCCTCCAGGAAGGCGAGCATCCTGGTGCCGAGGTCTGGCCTGTCTATGAGGGGCTTGAGCCTCGAGTAGACGAGGCAGAAGGTGCATCTAACCGGGTCCAACGGGGTCACGGCTAACCCTCCTTTACCAGGTTCTTCCAGATGCTAGCGAGGAGGGCTGAGGCGAATTCGGGGCTCCTCACCACTATGGCCACCGCCTCCCCGGGGACCTCTGGGTCCGGCACGCCCAACACTATGTGGGTGGAGTCGGCTATCATCATGTCTAGGGCGAGGCCCTTCATCCTCAGGGTCCGGGCCCCCATTTTCCCGAGCAGCTCCTCGGCCTCCCTAGTCAGCCTGTACTCCTCGGGAATTATTACGGTGACCTTCTTACCCCTAAGCATGTCCAGGTAGGGCTCGATGACCGGTCTAACCAGGTCCAGCCTCTCGGCGGCCTTCCAGGCGACGAAAACCACCTCTCGGGCCCCGGCCACTATGGCCAGGCTGGTGGCCAGCACCTCCTCTAGCCCTCTGACCAGCTCCACACCGCCGCTCCTGGCCCGGGGCGCCAGCTCTTTGAGCCTCTTCCCCAGCTCCGCTATGTTTCTAGCCGTTACGGCCGCCTCCACCAGTTTGAGGGATGCTATCCTGCTGGTAGCCTCCTCTGGATCCACGGGTTCATACCACTTCTCCCCCCTTCTCAGGAGGCCTTTGTGCTCCAGCCTCCTTGCCACGTCGTATACCCTGGGCAGCGGAACGTCGCTGGCCGCCGCCGCTTCCTGGGGGGTCTTAGCCCCGCGGAGCACCGCTAGATATAGGCGGGCCTCGTACTTGTTGAGGCCTAGGACTGTTCTGAGCTTCTCCTCCAGCTCCTCCAACCCCATGACGTGTGCCTCTTACAGATAGGTTGGACTTGTATTATTTCAAGGTTCCCGGGCCGGTTTTGGAAGGCAAAAGGGATTTATTGGATAATCTTTACCCCGGGTTAGGAAAACGGACCGGAGGGGCTGGACTCTTGAGGCTTGCCGTACTACTCGTCCTGCTCCTCATAGTAGTAGGCGTAGCCGCGTCCAAGGCGGTGTGGGCCAACGGTGAGGAGGAAGAGGAGGGCGAGGAGGATGAGTTCGCCAAGGAGCTGGGAGAGGCTGCGTGGAACCTGGGTCTGGCGCTGAACCTGGCCTTCGTGGCGGTGAGGTGGTCTAGACGGTACCTGGCCTTCCCGCCCCAGTTCTTGAAGCTGGCGCTGGATGTCCATATGTACGGCAACGTGGCCTTGGCTGTGCCTGCCCTGTACCACGGCTATACCTTCCTGGGCAAGGCTGGTCCCTTGGAGTACGCTATAGGTGTGATCATAGTGGTGCTCATAGCGTCGGGGCTCGTGCTCCGCTACGCGAAGTACAGGGGCTTGAGGAGGGCCATGAAGCTGATCCACAGCCAGAGGGCCCTCTCCCTGATGCTCCTCGTCCTCCTGCTTATCCACACGGCGGTGGCGGAGGACTAGCCTACGAGGTGGCGGTAGACCTCGCCTACACTCCTACCCGTCTCCCTGAGATCCACGACACCCTTAACCCTGGCGGGCCTGTGGGTAAGGACGTAGACCCTGTCGGCTATCTCCACCAGCTCGTCCAGCTGGTGGGACACTATGATCATGGAGATCCCGGAGCTCCGCCTCAGCTTCTGGAGGGCCTCCTGCAGCGAGGCTATGCTGGCTACGTCGAGGCCCGTGTAGGGCTCGTCGAGGAGGAGTATGTCGGGCTCTAGGGCCAGGGCCCTAGCTATCGCTGCCTTCCTAGCGGTGCCCCCGCTGACACGGGCCGGGTACTTGTCGAGATGCTCCTCTATCCCTAGGAGTTCTGAGACCCTCCTAATCCTTTCCTCGGCCTCCCTCCCCTCGACGCCAGCCAGCCTAAGAGCCAGCTCTAGGTTGCCCCTCAGCGTCCTCCAGGGTAGTAGGAGGTTGTCCTGGGGCACCAGGCCGAGCCTCCCCCCGACCAGGGCCTCCCCCCGGTCGGGCTCCTCGAGACCAGCTATGATCCTGAGGAGCGTGGTCTTCCCGCAGCCATTGGGCCCCACTATGCCCACCGCCTCGCCCCTCACAACCTCTAGGCTGATGCCGCCCAGCACCTGTTCGGGTCCGAAGCTCTTGTACAGGTCGACTACCCTTACAGCCTCCACCTCTGCGCCCACCTCTCCACGGGCCTCAGCACCGCGTAGTCGATGAGGATCATGAGGGCTATGAGGAGGAGGCCCCAGGCGAACACGCCCTCTCTGAGTCCCATGTCGTAGCTGTAGACCAGCTGGTACCCTATGCCCCCGCTGGCGCCGAAGGCCTCTGCTACAACGCTTATCCTGAGGGCTAGGCCCACCGCGGCCCTGCTGGCGCTGGTGATGTAGGGCACAGTGCCTGGCAGGATGAAGTAGACGAACTCCTGGAGCCTGGAGGCGCCCAGCATCCTGGCTAGCTCGGAGAACTTCTCGTCCAGGGCCTGCACGCCGCCCAGCGTGGCTGAGAGGAGGACGGGATAGCATGCAGCCGCCGTTACCAGGACCGGGGGGAGCCTGCTGGACACCCCGAAGACCATGATGAGCACGATGCTCCACACGAGGACCGAGACGCTCTGGATGAAGGTGTTAAGCGCCGACACGAGGGCGGCTGCGTGCCTGTTGAGGTAGGCAGCCATGACCGATGCGAGGGAGAAGGCCAGCGCCAGGGCGAAGCCCGACACGCTGTTGGCCAAGGTCCTGTAGACTGCTCTACCAACCGTTTCCAGGCCGGCCCTGGGGTAGAAGGCGATGGTCTCGCGGGGTGAGGGTATGAGTAGGGGGTACCGGGCGCTTAGCAGGGTCCAGGAAAAAACGGCTAGCGCTAGGAGGTAGGCCCAGCCTAGGGCTGGTAGAAGGCGCTGCTCCCTATCCCTGCGGGGTCGCTCTGCAGGTAGCCGCCCTTCCATGCGAGCCACCACTCGCTCCTAATGCTGTCTATCAGGCCCTGATCCAGCGGGGTGGCACATATCCTTACTCTTCCGTAGAGGGTCTCGGCCTCATCCTCGCTGAGGCCGTAGAGGCTCTTGAGCACCGCTACGACCTTGTCCTTCTCGTTGATCCATATCTTGGCCGCCTCCTCCCTGGCTGCGAGGAACTTTTCGAGGGCACCGCGGCTCTGCTCGGCGAAGCTCTGGCTGGCCACCCAGACCAGCATGACGGGCTCCCCCTCCACGCCAGCCTGCTCCCATAGGTACTGGTAGCTGGCCACCACGTGGGCTCCCAGCATGGTTATCGCCTTGCTGACCAGGGGTTCCCAGGTCACTATTGCCGCCACGTCGCCCCTGTAGAGGGCGTCGAGGATGGAGCCTGGAGGCACGTTGATGACCCCTATCTCGTCGGGGCCTGGAGAGTCGGTTTCGGAAACGTTGATCCCGTAGACTAGCCTGACGTAGGCCTTGAACATCTTGTAGGTGCCCGAGGCTACAGTGGCTCCCACAACCTTGCCCTTAAGGTCTTCTATGCTCCTTATCGACGGGTCTGTTGCCAGGACGGCCTGGTTCTGGTACATGTCCACAGCGACGATAAACACCTTCTCGCCGCTCTCCAGCAGCTTGGCCGCCATCTCGGCCGGGATCACCACGAGGTCGGCGTCGCCCTTGGAGAGGGCCGCCATTATGTCGGGGGTTTTCTGTAGCCTTAAGACCTCGAGTTCGAAGCCGTGCTTCTCGTCGAGACCCTCGGCCTCCATTATGTCGAGGGTGCTTATCCCTCCCTGCAGGGTCGCCGCCCTCACCCTGGGCTTCTCGGCCGGCGCGCCGCCCATGAAGACCGCTACTCCGACAGCTACGAGTATCAATGCTACGAGTATGGGGGCAGCCTTCTTGAGCACCGCTACCACCGGGTAACCACTTTAGGGTAGTAATTTAAACATAACTATTTTTCCCTTAGGAACGAAAAATATTCGTGTTAGGGCATCATCCCAGCAGCTTGGCGACGGCGAAGGGGAGCCTCCTCTGCTCCTCGCTCTCAGGCGGGTTGTTGCCCGTTTTCCTGGCCTCCTCCTCGACGAACCTCAGGGCCTCCTCGGGGCTGGCCCCCTTGTAGACCAGGTATGCTGCCGCCAGCGAGGCCGAGCGGCCCCATGCACGCCCGCAGAGGATGAGGGTGGGCCTCCCCTCGCCGATCTGCTGGTCGATCCATCTCGCGGCCTTCACTGCCTCGGGGGGCGGTAGGGCCCTCTTGCTCAGAACGGGCCTCCAGTACAGCTTGAAGCCCTTCTCCTCCATGTATCCGTGCAGCTCGTCTATGCTTGTCCAGGTGGCTGGCAGGTCGGCCTCGTTCAGAAGCGAGACGGCGGCCGAGAAGCCCTGGGAAGCCCATTCGTCCACCTCACCCCTGTCGGCGGGCGGCGTTGCCACGCCCAGCTTCTGCCTGAGCAGCCAGTAGGCGGGCATGGTGCTTCACCTTATCTCAAAGTCTTGTGGGCTCTCACTTGCCTCGGCTTCTAATATTTCTACGCTCTCCACGGAGATCATTCTGGCCGTCTTCACCCTCTCAACGAGGGCCTCGGCTTCGCTCCTCGAGCCGGACACCCCTATCTCGACGCAGCCGTCGGGCAGGTTCCTAACCCAGCCTTTGAGGCCCATCTTCTTGGCGTGCCTCCAGACGAGCCTCCTGAACCCCGTGTTCTGGACCTCGCCGCAGACCCTGATTAGCTGGATCCTCAATCCCCGCCACCCACTAGGCGGAACTTGGAGAGCACCCTGGTGTCGGCGACGTACTTCTTCAGCTTGGCCGGAGCCTCGACGACTGCCTCGCCTCTGCCCAGTATTTCGCCGAACACCACCGGCTGGAGGCTGGCCGCCCTCAGGTCCTCGATGAAGCTCTCCACCACAGGCTCGGGCACCACCGCTATGAAGGCGCCGTTGGTGCCAGCTGTGGCATTGGGTATGATGTATGTGCTGGTGGCGTACTCTGAGAGCCGCGGGTAGAGCACGGGTATGTCGTGGAGCCTTATTCTGGCCCTCATCTGCTGGGCCAGCTCGTATACCACGTAGATCCCAGGCCCGGTCACGTCGGTTGTGGCGGCTATGTGTTGGTCGGGATCGTAGGGCTCGCCAGCGTCGGGGAGGTAGCGGCTTATGACTCTGGCCGCCCCTATGTTGGGGGTCGCGATCCTGTTGACCGCGTCCTCCTTCAGCCTCTCCAGCTCCTCCACAGTGATCCCGTTCTCCTCCAGCTCCTCCACCACGGACTCGTCGATCACCGCGGATATGTAGACGTTGATGGGGGCGAGCTCGCCGAAGGGCCTGGTGGCCACCAGCTTCATGCCGGGCCTGGCCTCGCCGTAGAATGTGGGTGGATGTTTCTGCGTGTCCCCTATCGCCGTGGCTCCTATTAGGAGCCTGCCCCTGGTGGGCTGAGGCACCTCTATGATCTCGGCGCCAAGCTTGGATGCAAACTCCTCGGCGTTGCGCCTCATCTTCTCAGCGAGTTCCTCTATGGGCGCGTTGATCACTAGGGCTAGCCTGAGGTTCTCGTGAACTCCTAGGACGAATAGGTCGTTCAACGTGTTGCTCAGGGCGCCCGCCACCTGCCGGTAGTCGCCGGGCTCCTCTGTGGGGTCTATGATGTGCATCGTGTCGTTGTTGGCAGCCGTGAAGCCCTCCTCCCTCCCGCCGGAGGGTTTGAGGAAGTCGAAGAGGGCGAACTGGTCCTCCTCGAAGGGCGTGGCTATGCTGTGACCCTTGCCCAGGTGTATGGGTACCCCTGCCTCGGCCAGCTTCTCGTATACGGGGCCCACCAGCTCGGCGAACCTTTCAGGCTGGTTGGCGTACCTCTGGTACACCTGGATCACGGTTATGGCTCTGCATGGCCCTATCCTGGCAACGTCCCCCGGATCCACGTTGGTCTGGGGGCCCAGCGTGTAGATCCTCCTGTGCACCTCGACTCCCCCGGAGGTCCGGGGGAATATGTCGGCGTCCTCCCTAGGGGCTATCCTGAGCCCCTTCTTCTCCAGCTTGGGCCTCAGCTCGCTTAGGGCCGGGTAAACAACCCTGTCCAGATCCACCTTGACAGCGCAGCCCGTAGCGAGTGACAGGGGGTTGACGCCCAGCTTCTTGTAGTACTTGACCCTCTCCATCAGCTCTTCGAACACCGCTGCTCACCCCGCCTTCTTCCTCACCAGTATTCTCCACACGCCCGGCTCCAGGTCCTCTACTCCCAGGACCTCGTGGCCCTCGTCCCTCACGGCTCGGGGCACGTTCTCGCAGGAGGGCGGGTTGTCGGTCAGCACCTCCAGCAGGCCTCCGGGGGGTAGCTTGGCCAGCGCCTTCCTGGTGTAGATTACCGGGTAGGGGCACACGTAGCCCCTAACGTCTAGGACCAGGGTTCCGTCCTCCTTCCTATACAGCTTGGCCATGTCTCGATCCCCTCCTATAGTCCAGGTATAGTAGGAAGAGTATCCACAGGGTGAGCGTGGCGTAAATGAAGGCGAGGCCGCCGGCCCAGCCCAGGCTGGACACGAGGAGTATCTTCTCCCCGTAGATCCAGGGGGCCGCGCTCCGGATCAGGTGTCTCAGCGGGGCGTAGGAGAGCACGGCCGCCGCAAGGGCCACCCAGAGCTTTACGTGGCCCTCCGCGGCCCTCCAGAGGCTCCCCGAGGCGCAGCCGCCGGCTATCACCATTCCGAGCCCGAAGAGCAGTCCACCCAGCACGTTGGACCACCCTGCAGGCTTGACGTAGGCGGTGGGGTCCACGTAGCCCATGTACTTGAGCACAGCCGTCCCCGTGGCTCCCACCAGGATGCCCAGCGCTATGCCTATTTGGAGCCTCACGCTCCTCCTGAACTCCCCGCCGCCCCTCAGTATGTCCCTGAAAGCTGTGGCGAAGCAGAACCTGCTCCTCTGGATCACCACGCCAACCGCCATGCCCATGAAGAGGATCACCGCGTAGAACCCGCCGCCCACCGAAGCCATGCGCCACGCCAGCAGGGCTGGCAGGGCCAGCGCCACCGCCGCTAGGAGCGGGGCCGACGCGCCCCTCTTCGGATGTTCAGCCACCTCAACCACCTCCTCCACCTCCAGTTCGAGCTCCTCGGCCTCCCGCCTGGCCCTCCACTCCACGTATAGGGCTCCGAGGAAGCCTCCAGCCAGGAGTCCGAGGAACATGAGATACCCGTGGAGGCTGAGGGCTGTTATGGCGGAGAAGAAGCCTCCCCAGTTGCACCCCACCGCCAACACTACTCCCAGAGCCATTAGGAGGCCTCCCATGGCGCCCTCCACGTAGTCGAGGAGCCTGGCAGGGGTTCTGAGCCTGAACTCCCCGGCAGCCACGGCTGCGAGCAGGGCTCCCAGGAACAGGCCTATGTCGCCGACGCTGGTCTTGTCGGCCAGGGGGCTGACGGCCGCCCCTAGGCTTGTGATGCCGGCGAGGTCGGCGTAGAGGTGTCTGCCCCAGTTGAGGAACCCGGAGTATATGGTGAAGGGCTTCTGAGCCCAGGCGAAGAACAGTATGTTGATGAGGCCTAGTAGTATCCCTCCCAGCCACTCGGGCCAGCCGCGCCTGCTGAGCAGGCTTCTCCTCAGGAGCCCGGCCAGGTGCTCCGGGAATCTGGCTTCGCTCCTCGCCACACCTCATCACCGTAAACGCCGTTAAATTTTAGCCTAGTTTACTGCCTAGTTAAGGATCATTATAAAATTAACGGAGTTTACACCGGTTATCGAAACTATGGTGAATCCATTTTCACTGCACCGTGGGCGTGCAGGAAAAGATAATACTAAAGACAACCCGTGTAGAGAAGAGGCCCGCATACCCGGGGGAGCCGGGCGTGTCCATGCTGAAGGCGTCGCTGAGGGCTCTGAGGCACAGGAAGCTGGAGACCCTCGCCGTGGTCATAGTGGTCGCGGTGGGCGTCCTAGGCCTCGCCACCATAAGGCTGGCCGCCACCTACAGCATAGGGCTGGCCGGGAAGGCATGGGTCTACGAGGCTGGCAACATCGTGGTGAACGGCCGCATACCCGGGGAGGCTGTCGACACCGTCGCCTCCCTTCCCGGCGTGGAGGAGGTAAAGCTCATAGATCTAGTCACCAC
>WAQK01000061.1 GCA_015520265.1 Pyrodictiaceae archaeon
TCGGGCTCCTCCTCTTCCTCGACGCGGAATTCGGCCAGAACCTTCTTCACGTCCTCGTCGGCCAGCACTTTTCCGGCGGCTATCCTGAGCGACTCCAGGACTATGTATTCAGCAAAGTGCCTGGTTATGCAGTAGGGGCAGGGCTTGAGGCTCCTCGCCGTCTCTATGATGGTGTTCCTATGCTCATCGAGTATCTCTAGAACCAGCTTCTTGAGGGCCGGGTACATGTGGTCGGCCACGGGCTCCAGCTTCTCCTCTATGTCGGGGGGCACCTCGACGGGGTAGACCTTCCTCCTGGTGGCGTAGTATTTGAGGACTCCTCCCTTCACCTCCTTGGTGGCTACGAGGTCTATGAGGCCGGCCTCCTTTAGGACCTGGAGGTGGTACCTGATGGTATTGATGTTCTTGTAGATACCGGCTCTGCGGAGTTCCTCGGCTATCTCGTGGACGCTCATGGGTTTCTTGGAGAGGAGGTCGAGGATGAAGACCCTGATCTCGTCGGCCAGCGCCTTGGCCTCGTCTATCCTGGCCATGAGGGGTAGTTTGCCCACTGGCTGCACCCAAAATAGATATAACCCCCTCGGCTATAAAATTTTTCAGACCACTACAAAAATAATTGAAGTGGTGTGGCATGGCAACGGTGGAGGAGAAGCTCAAGCTCATAGGGATGCACTGCGCCACCTGCGCGGTCACCATAGAGAAGAAGCTCCGCAGCACCGAGGGAGTAGTAGATGTAGCGGTGAGCTTCGCAGCCGAGGACGCTACTGTGATCTACGACCCCTCCAAGACCAGTCTGAAACGCATAGTCGAGGCTGTGAGGAGCGTAGGCTACGACGTCTACAAGGAGGAGTACCTCCTAACAGTGGAGAACCTATCCACCCCCGACGACGAGCTGATGGTGGAGAAGAAGCTCTCAGGGCTACCGGGAGTCGCCGAGGCCAGCGCCTCCCACGTCTCCAGGACCGTGAGGCTCGTCATAAACCCCCTGACCATCTCGGTAGAGGAGGTCTCCAAACTGCTAGAGGAGGCGGGCTACAGGGTCTCAGGGGTCAGCGGCGAGGCCGAGGTCGAGGATGTGGAGTCCAAGATACTCCGCGAAGAGCTATCAACCCTTAAGAGGACGGTCGCCCTGAGCCTCGCCCTGGCCCTGAGCCTCACCGCATACCTTGTGCTAGGCTTCGCGGGCCTTGAGCCCCCGCTCTGGGACGCCCGGGAGTGGATAGGCCTTGCCCTCTCCACCCCCGTGGTCTTCCTGGGTGGGCGGAGGTTCTTCGTGGGCGCCTACAGGGCCCTCCGGAACGGGACGGCCAACATGGACACACTGGTATCCCTGGGCACCGGCACCGCCTACGTTTTCAGCCTGGCCGTAACCCTGGGCCTCCTGGAGTCGCCGGAGGTCTACTACGAGGCCAGCGCCCTGGTGATATCCTTCGTCCTCCTGGGCCGCTACATGGAGCTCAAGATGAAGCTCCGCACCGGCGAGGCCGTGAGGAAGCTCATGGAGCTCCAGGCCAAGACCGCCAGGGTGATCCGCGGCGGCGCCGAGGTGGAGGTCCCCATAGAGGAGGTGAGGATCAAGGACGTGGTGCTGGTCCGCGCAGGCGAGAAGATACCGGTGGACGGCGTGGTGCTGGAGGGGCAGGGATACGTTGACGAGTCAATGCTCACCGGGGAACCCATGCCCGTCGCCAAGAAGGAGGGAGACCCCGTGGTGGCGGGCACCATACTTAAGACAGGGTCCCTCAAGGTGGTGGCCACCAGGGTCGGGAAGGAGACTGTGCTGTCCCAGATAATCAAGCTGGTGCGCCACGCCCAGACGGCGAAGCCGCCGATCCAGAAGCTGGTGGACAGGATAGCAGGCGTGTTCTCCTGGATAGTCATAGCTGTGGCCGTCGCCACCTTCGCCTACTGGTACCTGGCCGCAGGGGTTCCCCTGAACCTGGCGGTACTCTTCACGGCATCGGTGCTCCTCATAGCCTGCCCGTGCGCCCTGGGCCTGGCCACGCCCACAGCCATAGTGGTGGGCGTCGGGAAGGCGGCAGAGCACGGGATCATCATAAAGAACATGGACGTGCTGGAGGAGATCCCCAGGCTAACCATAATGGTGTTCGACAAGACCGGCACCCTAACCAGGGGCGAGCCCGAGGTAACCGATGTCCACCCGGTGAACGGATATAGAGCCGAGGACGTCCTCAGGCTGGCCGGCGTCGCCGAGAGGAGGAGCGAGCACCCCATAGCCCAGGCCATAGTGAGGAGAGCACAAGATGCACTTGGAGGCCTGGACGGCGAGCCCAGCTTCTTCGACACCATCCCCGGCCAGGGAGTGGTGGCCAAGGTGGACGGGAAGACCGTGGTGCTGGGCAACGAGAGGCTCATGAAGGCCTACGGTGTGGACCTCTCCCCAGCCTCGAGAATAGCTGAGAGGCTGAGGGGTGAGGCCAAAACCGTGATCTACGTGGCCGTCGCGGGCACGCTGGCAGGAGTCCTGGCGGTGGCCGACACGCCGAGGCCCTATGCCAGGGATGTGGTCGCCGCGCTGAGGAGGAGGGGCCTCAAGGTGGTGATGCTCACCGGAGACAACAGGAAAACGGCGGAGGCGGTGGCGAGGAGCCTGGGCATCGACGAGGTGATAGCCGAAGTGCTCCCCGAGGACAAGGCCGAGAAGATCAAGGAGCTGCAGAGGAGGGGCGAGGTGGTGGCCATGGTGGGCGATGGCATCAACGACGCCCCCAGCCTCACTCAGGCCGATGTGGGCATAGCTATGGGTGGAGGAACCGACGTGGCCAAGGAGGCCGGCGACCTGGTGCTCATGAGGAACGACCTGAGAGGGGTCCTGACGGCTATAGAGGTGGGTGAGGCGATCAGGAGGAAGATAAAGTTCAACCTGTTCTGGGCCTTCATCTACAACGTGGCCCTCATACCGATAGCGGCTGGAGCCCTCTACAACGTGGCCCACGTGATCCTCAGGCCGGAGCTGGCAGCCGTGGCCATGGCGCTCAGCTCGATATCGGTGACTGGGAACGCCCTGTTGCTTAAGAGGTGGAGGCCCAGGCACGGCTTCTAGGCAGACCTCGACGAATTTTTTAGGACCCCTACGAGAAAACTTATAATGGTCGGCGACCACCCATCCCCTAGGAGATAGCTATGGCGAAAGACCCCGTATGTGGCATGGAGGTAGAGCCATCCCAGACACAGTACAAGGCCGTCTACAAGGGCGAAATCTACTACTTCTGCAGCCTTGCCTGCAAGAAGGCATTCGAGAAGGATCCCGAATACTACCTGACCCACGGGCCTACCGGGATGCCCCACGAGCACGGCCACGGCGAGGAGCACGGCGGCCACCACATGCACGGCCACATGCATGGCGGCGGGCACTCACACCACTGCTGCTAGCCCCTCCATCCCGCTGTAAGACGCGGTGAACAGGTATGGACAGAGATGTAAAGATAGTAGTGGTTATAGGCGCCGTAGCGCTGGCGCTGGCCCTGGCACTGCCCCTCGTGGCCTACAGCATGTACGGCGGATTAGGCTTGACGGCTAGCCCCGAGGCCTACGGGGTTGAAGAGAACGCCACGGTCACCGGCACGGTCAAGGAGGCTTACCACATGATGCTGGAACTAGAAACCCCTGAGGGGGAGGAGGTAGAGGTGATGGTGCCCGGCGTCTGGCAGGTAAGTCTGCCCGACGGCTCGGAGGCGAGGATCACTGGCTGGGAGCTGGTGGAGGAGTACCTGGAGGAGGGCTGGAACATAACCGTGACCGGCTACCTGTACGAGGGCCCCACCTGCATGGGCGTGGATGAGGCACACATATTTGCTACGGGTATAGAGGTGCCGGGCCAGGGTCTGAGGGCCTCTCTGCTCGCCCAGCCGTAGCTGGATGCGCCGCCTACTAGTTTTTATCCGGGCCACCCGGTATAGTATCCCGGCGTAGCCCGATGATAGTGCTGGCCAGGATAAGGTTCGTCAACGACAGGTGCAACATGTTCCGGGTATTGGAGCGGGTTGCCGGGGTTAGTGTGAGGGTTATTGGCACCAAGCTGGTGAACGACACGGTGGTCCACCTGGTGGAGATCAGGGGAGGCGAGAAGCCGCTGAGGGAGGCGTACAGGGTCCTGGAGGAGGCCAGGAACCTGAGGTTCCAGGCGTCCAGCACCGGGCCCGGCAGGGTGGTGGCCCTAATCTACGCCGAGACCTGCGGGGTGTGCAGGCTGTTCCACGGTGTGCACAAGTGGTTCACTCTTAGCCATACCCTGGGGGAGGGCAGGGTTTCGGAGGCCGTCGTGGTGGCGCCCCTCAGGGAGGTGGAGGTCCTGGTGGAGACCCTTAAGGGTATGGTGAAGGTCGTCGGCGTGGAGTACTCGAGGCCTATTTCGGAGGCTTTCCTGACGGAGCACCAGAGGAGGGTTCTGAGGGAGGCCGTGGCAGCGGGCTACTATGATATCCCCCGGAGGGCTACCCTGGACGACCTCGCCGGGAGGCTCGGGATCTCCAGGTCAAGCGTGGCTGACGCGCTTAGGAGGGCTGAGGCCAAGGCTGTGAAGCTTATACTTAGGCTGGACGAGGAGCTTAGGCAAAAAGGGTGAGGTTTGGGCCGGAGCCTGTCTACCTCCTCTTCAGGCCGAGGACTATGGCGGCAGCGGCGAGCACCACTGCCAGGCCTCCCAGCCCCAGCGCGGCCGAGACCTTCCCTGAGGCTCCCTGGAGCTCGGATTTGAGCGCCTCCACCTTGTCGCCCAGGCCTGCCACGGTGTCGTGGAGCTGGCTGAGCGTCGACTCTAGGCTGCTGGTCTTGGATTCGAGGCTTGACACCTTGCCATCGAGGGCGGAGGCCCTCTCCTCAGCGGCGGCAGCCTTGGACTCGGCGCCCGCCACGCGGGTCTCCAGATTATTGATGGAGACGCCCACCTCCTCCAGGCTGGTGCCCAGCTGGTCTATGCTTTCCTCGGCCTGCTTCATCCTCTTGGCCTCTTCCACGCTCTCCACCACGTCGCCTAAGGCCCTCCTGATCTCGCTCCACCCGTACCAGTGGGTGTAGTCGGGGTTGACGTGAAACATGCCCTGGAAGGCCCTCATCCTGTACTCTAGGAATATTAGCCACACCTCCCTCTCAACGCCGCTGGGCTCCTCGTAGAAGTTGAGGAGGAACGGGTAGGGGTTGTCGGGCTCGCCGGGCCTGGGCGGGTAGATCCCCTGCTCCCTCGCCTCCTTGACAGCCTTCACGGCCTCGGCTAGCTGGATGGTGGTTTCCTTGATGACCCTGTCGGCGGCGGAGAGGTACTGGATGGCGAAGTCCCTAGAGTGGCAGCCAGCGCAGACGTCTAGGAGCCTCTGCCTGGCCTCCATGAACTCGTCGGGTGTGAGTCTGACCAGGCGGAGCTGGGCCACCGCGTCGAGGAGCGGGGTCGGGTTGCCCTGGGGGTCCAGCACCCTGAGGGCCTTGAGGACCTCCGCCTTGGCCGCCTCCCACTCGGGGTCATCGACTACGTTGAGGCCCTCGGGCCTCCCCTGGAAGGCCACCAGGGCCACGAAGCCCCAGGGTGTCAGCACGTTGTGGTCTCCGCCGGGCATGTGGCAGAGCTGGCAGGTGGGGCCGGGGTAGTCGCTGGGCTCCACGTATTTGAGGCTCACGTTGAACGGGTACTTGTCCTTGTTGGCGAAGTATATGTTGCCGTGCTTGGAGGTGCTCCACATCTCCCACTGGGGGTGGTCGAAGCCCATGTGGCACTTGCTGCAGGCCTCCGGCTTCCTGGCCTCGACGGTGCTGAAGGCGTGCCTGGTGTGGCACTGGTCGCATGTTGCCCCGACGCCGTAGGGCCTGGTTAGGCCGAGGTCTAGGAGGTCCTGGGGATCCTTGACGCCTATCTTGTGGCACCCTCCGCAGCCGAAGAGCACCTCCTCCTTGAGCATCTGCTGGACCATGGGTATGGCCATCATGGCTTTCCAGGCCAGGCTGTGCTTCCCTGCGAGGTACTCGTCGACCTTCTCCTGGTGGCAGGCCTTACACGTGTTGTAGTCGGGGAGCTTGGCCTCCTCCCAGTCCTCATCGGAGGTGTGCTGGGACCCGTGGCACGCGGTGCATGGTATTCTTTCCATGCCTCCCAGCTCGCCGGCAACGTCGGGGTTCTGGATGCCGGGCCTGCCCATGGCTCCGCTCAGGTACTGCTCCACTATGCCGGGCGTTTTCTCGAGGTGGCACTCTATGCATGCAGCGTCGGGCCAGTTCGACCATTCCGGCGGCTGGGCCTGGGCCCTGGTCAGCGCGGCTGGGATGGCGGAGGCCGTGGCTACGAGTATTAGTGCTAGTAGAACTAGTGTTTTCGACGTGGGCACACTGTTCACCATATATTTCCTTATTAACGAAACCTATTCAAACATAGTTATTTGGAAATATCCAAACAAAAAGCGGAGCTAGCCCCTAGCCTCGGCCGCGACGAGGCCCAGCATGCTGTGGGTGACAGGATCCGGACCCACCGTGCTCATGGCCAGGCTCAACGCTGCCGAGGGGTCCTCGCCCCGGGCCAGCGCGGCGGCCAGCACCCTGAGGACCCTGTCCATATGGGTCCACGTTATGTTGCCTTTCCAAGATATGAAGGCCGACGCCCCCTTCGACACGAAAACCTCTGCCAGCCTGTCGTCGTCGAGGCCGTAGCAGCCGGCGAAGACCACTATGGTGCCGGGCAGTCTACCCAGCTGCTTATCGAAGAACTGGGGGCTGACGGTCACGTATTTGGGCAGCTTCTCCAGGAGCTCCTTGGTGAGGGGCTGGCCCGGCGGAGGTATGACGCCTAGGGCTAGGTCGCCGTTCTCGAGGCCCCTGTCAATGTAGCCGCCGTAGAGGGCCTTGGCCTCGCCGTAGTGGAGGCCCGTGTATATGTATGCTCCCAGGGGCCTCCCGCTCCGGGGGTCACCGTTGTATGCTCCGTGAGCCCTTATTATCACGAGGCCGTAGCGGTCCAGAACCACCAGGGGGTCTAGGGTGGCGTTGATCCCGACGTAGACGTCCACCTGGTATCCGGCGGCGCGGAGCGTCTCGGTTATGTTTTTCAGCAGCTGGTCGTTGGGATACTCCCTGTACAGGGAGTCGTAGACCAGGGCCTTCATGGGCCTCTCGGGTGGCTGGCTGGTGGTCGTGGTGGTGGGCTGCGTCTCCAAGCCTCCGGGGCTCCACGGCCTCCAGAAGGCCAGCACGGCTAGTGCCAGGAGCACTACGGCGGAGGCTAGGACAACCCTCTGCCTCCACCCCGGCCCGGCTCTACGCCTACTGCTGGGCAAAACACACCAGCCCCCAGTATATCAAGGGTTCTACTGGTGTTCAAGAGTAATATGTTTAGGGCTCACCTCCCCCCGGGGCGGAGGCAGGTGGAGGGAAGGTCGAGCCACCGGTCCGAGAGGGAGAGTTGCTTGAGCGCGTCGGCCAGGCGATTGTAGAGGATCTCGTTGTCCCGGCTCAGGAGGAGCCTGAGCTGGTTGCCCTGGCCCGAAACCTGGACTATGGTCACGTTGTACCTCTGGGCCAGGCTCCGGGCTACGCTGAGGTCCACCACCAGGCTCTCCAGGGTGCCGTTGAGGAGCGCCTCAACCGCTGCGCGGAGATCCGTGTACCCCTTGACGAGCGACGTGGCCTTGACGCCGGCCTCCACGGGTTGGCCTGCAGGCACCCCTATCCTTGCAGCCACGCCCACGGCTTCCTGGGCACCTTCGGGGACCACGACGGCTTTCCTGCAATCCCAGAGAACGAGGGAGAGCGTGTCGCTTGTGTTGAGGGGCTCTTGGGCTGGGGATACTAGTAGTACGAGCTGGACGTCGCCCCTCCTGAGGGCCTCCATCGCCTCAGACATGTTGGCGGGCCTGATCTCGACGGAGTCGTAGCCCGACATCCTGGCCAGCATGTTTACCAGGTCCACTCCTAGGCCGGCAGGCTTGTCGCCGGTCTTGGCGAGGCATTCTTCCGTGCCCACCAGGGCTGCCCTCAGCACCCTCTCCTCGGGTCTTGCAGGGCCGTGGGTGAGGTAGTATGCTCCTCCCGCCGCCGTTGCTATAACCATGACCAGTGTTAGTACTGTTAGAGCCTTTCTAGGCACTGTTCATTTCCACCTTGTAAGGTATAACGGAGCGTCAACACTATATAAGCATAGTTCATGGATTAATAGAATAGCTTAACAGTAAGCCTGAAAACATGTAAAAAGGTGGGGTGTGTAGCGCTAGATCCACTTGGCCGCCTCCTCTGCCTCCTCCCTGGGCAGCTCCCTGTGGCAGAACCACCAGTCGTAGCAGTCGTACTTCTTGGGCCTCTCCTCCGCCTCAACCACCGTCTTGGCCGGGGGTACTATGCCCCTATCACCCACCAGCTCGTTCTTGGGCCAGTTGGCGGGCAGGGCTACGCCGTACTTGTCCACCACCTGGAGGCCCTTCACCATTCTGAGGATTTCGTCCATGTTCCTGCCCAGCTCCTGGGGGTAGTAGAGGATCGCCCTGATCACGCCGTTAGGGTCTACTATGAAGACCGCCCTCACGGTATGGGTCGCCGACTGGGCATGGAGTAGGCCCAGCTTCTCCGCCACGGACCCCCTGGGGTCAGCTATTATTGGGAATGGCACCTCTATCCCCAGCTTCTCCTTGATCCACTCGGCCCACTTGATGTGGCTGAAGGTGCTGTCGACGCTGAGACCTATCAGCTCGACCCCTAGCTTCTGGAACTCCTCGTACCTCTTGGCGAAGGCGTAGAACTCGGTGGTGCATACTGGGGTGAAGTCGGCGGGGTGGCTGAACAATATGAACCATTTGCCCCGATAGTCGTCGGGCAGCTTCACCGTACCCTTGGTCGTTACGACCTCCATTTCCGGGAACTTTTCTCCTATAAGGGGTATCTGTCCAGGCATGTTTTCCACCCTGAATGGTTCCCGATACAAATAGAATTGGTTAGGATTATTTAAATCTTCCTGGCATAACCTAATCCAAGCTAATATATAGCATACCATGGCCGGAAGAAACACTAACCATGCAATGTGGTGGAAGAAATTGTGAGCAGAGGCGGTAAAAAAGGGGCGGGCTCAGAGCTTGACCCGTATCAGGAACATCGCTACCAGGGCCACCAGCGCCACCAGGATGGCGATGCCTAGAGGGTAGCCGCCCACCTGGGGGAGCCCTGCCGCCTTCTCGGTGACTACTCTGACCTTCGTTATGGTGGTCTCAACGGTGACGGGCACGGTCTGCGTCTTGGTCACGGTCTTGGTGACGGTGGTTGTCTCTACCACGGTCTCCGTCACGGTGACTACGCCTCCGGGCGGCGGGGATGTAGTTGTCTCCGGGGCGGTTGTTGTAACGGTCTCGGTGGGCGGAGGCGTTGTGGTGGTCGCGGATCCCTTCGCCTCCTGGAACACCGCCTTGAAGAAGTCGGCTAGCAACTGTATGTCCTGGTCGCTTGCTGTGGGCGTGAACTGGTGCATCTGTGCCATCAGCTCGTCAAAGCTGGCTGCCCCGCCCGAGAACGTGTACTCGGCCTGCACCGCCTCGTCCAGCGTGTTGTACTTGGAGGCCCAGCTCCTTATCTTCTGGAGGGTGCCGTCCCATGGCTCGGCCACGCCTCCCTCCACGTGGCAGTTGGTGCAGCCGACGCTCTCGAAGACCTGCCTGGCCTCGGCCTCCGAGGTCTGGGCGCTCATGGTAGCCGCTGCTACGCCGAGAATCACTAGTCCCAGCACCAGGAGTATGGTTAGACGGTTCTCCCAGGCCACACCGGTCACCTCGTCCGGGGGATCTCGGCTAAACCTGGGCTCTCCTCTAATTATAGTTTGTTGTTCAGACGCGACACCAAAGCCCCTGGGACGGATAGGTGTTCTAACGCGCCCCAAGGATCTCGAGTAGTTTTTCCAACGCCCAGCCCGCCTCTCCCCTGGGTAGCTGAACCGCGAACACCTCACTCTTGCCGCCTGCGGGTAGGCCCGATTTCCGTGCCCTTTCCAGCGCCTCGGAGAGGTCGGCTGAGCGGCTCCTCACGTAGATCTCCACGTAGCCGTCCCCCCTCTCGTAGTGGATCACCACGATCTTGTCGGGGTTCCTGCGGGAGAGGATGCGGCCCAGCTCGGAGGCGAGGTAGTAGCTGGAGGAGAACCTGTAGAGAAGCACCCGTCCCGCCTCTTCGGGCTCGGCTGAGCGGAGCAGCCTTCCAGCCTCCTCGGCCACGCTTCTGTAGGCCTGCCTCCACTCCTCATCCCTTAAAGCTGCGTTTAGGTCGGAGCCGTAGTCTAGGAGCTTCTCGGGGGCCCTGAGCACGCAGCCGTAGTCTAGGGCCTTGTAGCAGGCGGAGATCATCCTGCCCAGCAGGGTTAGGGCCTCGACGCTCCACCCGTGGTCTTCGAGTATGCCTCTGACCTGGGGCCACGCCCAGTGCTCCACCATCCTGTCCTCCAGGTCTCCTGCCATGCCCAGCACCGAGAGGAGGTCGCTGGCCTCGTCGAGGAGCCCCCTGAGAACCCAGGTGGTGGATGGGTACCCTCTGCCCTCCGTGAGGGTGGGGTTGTAGACCCTTATCCTCCCCCTGCTGGAGGCGTCGGAGAGGTGGTGGTCGACCACCACCAGCTGGGACGAGCCGGAAAGCTCCAGGAGCTTCTCCAGCTCCTCCTGCCGTAAACCGTAGTCCACCACTAGCAGCGTGTCGGGCTGAAGCCTCCTGAGCCTATTCGTGTCGACTGCTTCGGCCCTGTAGAAGCCTATCCTCGGTACTAGGAGCTCGGCGTCTCCCAGCGCCTGGAGGAGCATAGCCGCCGACGCGGCGCCGTCGGCGTCCCAGTGGTAGAGGATCGCCACGCTTCCCCGGGCCTCTAGGGGCGCCACGGCTCAGGCCTCCACGAAGGGGTTGTCGAAGCTCATCACGGCCTCCGCTACCTCGGGCCTCATCATGGTTTTAGGGGGTTTCTCGCCGCGTCTCAGCATCTCCCTGAGCTTGGTGCCGCTTATCCTAACCCTATGCTCATCGCCGTGGGGGCATACCTTCTCGTTCACCATGCCCCCGCATTTCCTGCAGTAGAAGGCTTCCCGGATGAAGAGCGGCGTTATGCCTAGGTCCGGGAACTCCTGGAAGATTTCCCAGGCCTCGTAGGGGCCGTAGTAGTCGCCAACCCCTGCGTGGTCCCTGCCGACTATGAAGTGGGTGCAGCCGAAGTTCTTCCTAACTATGGCGTGGTGTATCGCCTCTCTCGGGCCGGCGTACCTCATGTTCATCCTCAGCGCCGCCAGCACGACGACGTTGCGGGGATAGTAGTGCTTGACCAGGGCCTCGTAGGCTGCCAGGATGACTTCGTCCCTGTAGTCGCCGGGCTTCTTCCAGCCGACTAGGGGGTTTATGAAGAGGCCGTCCACGAAGGTGAGGGCGGCCTTCTGCACGTACTCGTGGCCCAGGTGGGGCACGTTGCGGGTCTGGAACCCGACTATCCTCCTCCAGCCCCTCTCCCTGAACAGCACCCTGGTCTCGGCCGGCCACAGGGTGTAGCGCTCCAGGGGGTTGGGCAGCTCGTCGACAAGGTCTATGGGGCCCCCTACGAGGAGCTCCTTCATCCCGTAGATCTTGGCGACGCCGGGGTGCTTGGGGTCGGTGGTCTTGTATACCATCCTGGCGTACTCCCTCTTGTCCCACCCGTAGATCTCCTCGACCCTCATCACTGCGAGTACCCTGCCCCGGTGGGTGAGGGCTAGGTCGTCGCCCTCCCTAACGTCTCCCAGCTCCTCGGGATCCGCGTCGAGCACTATGGGTATGGTCCAGGGGTGGTCTGTGGAGAGCCTCATGTCGTAGAGGACGTGGAGGTAGTCCTCCTGGACCATGAAGCCCTCGAGGGGGCTGTAGACGCCGTGGGCTATGTCTTCGAGGTCCACTGCACGGTCAAAGCCCACCTCCAGCCTGGGGAGTTCCTTCGCCTCGTCGAGGAGGAGCTCCCTCCTCCTGCCCCTCGCAACCCGGTCTACCAGCCTTCCGCCGTGGGGCTTGGAAACCATGCCCTACACCTCCGGGGCGTTAGAGGTATCCGAGCCTGCGTAGCCTCTCCAGGATCCTCTCCTTGTCCTCCTGGGTGAAGGGCTCCTCGTACCTGGCCTCCTCGTGGGCCGCCACTATTTCTCTGAGAACATAGGTGACGTACTGGGATACGCTGGTGAACCCCGTGCCCTCTATCAGCTTCTTGATCCTGTTGTAGAGGGTCACGGGTATGGACACGGTCGTGTATTTGCCTTTGCGCTCGTCCAAGCCTGGCTCCCACTAGGCCTTGCGGGCCGGTCTTAATTAAACCTAATTATGGCGGCTAGATGTAGCCGAGGCTCCTGAGCCTCTCCTTGACCTTCTCCTCCTCTTCCTCGGAGAACACCTGCTCGCCGCCCTCCTCGCTCAGAACCTCGCCCAACACGAACTCGACCAGCTCCTCGACGGACTCGAAGCCTCCCTGCTCCTCTATGTACTTCTTGGCCTTCTCGTACAGCTCCTTGCTTATATGGACGGCCACCTTGTCTCCGGACACTTCCCGGCACCCTAGGGGTTGTTGGAGGTGTTGTTGAATAATAATGTTCCGCCCCTACAGCTAGACGGCGGCGTATAGGAGGGCTAGGCCGAGGATGAGTATGGTGACGCCAACTACCGGTTTGAGCCTGGAGCCTCCCCTCCTCACGGTGGCGGCTGCGAGGGGTGCTGCGAGCAGCGAGCCTGCCAGGAGCGGCAGGACTAGGGCGGGGTCGAAGACGCCGCTTGAGGCGTAGTATAGGCCCGCCGCGCCGCAGACCAGGATCTCGGCGAACGACGTGGTGGCCACAGCCCTCCTAGGGTCTATCCCGAGGGCCATCTGGCCCCCGGTCACTATGGGTCCATACCCTGTGCCCGTGAGGCCCTTGTTGAGGCTCGCCACTGCCGCTACTACGAGTAGGCTCCCGGCGCTGGGCTCGCCGCCATCCAGGCTCCTAGCCCTGGCGAGGAGCGTGAAGATCCCGGTGGCGGACACTACTACGCCCACGTAGATCTGCAGGATCCTCTCATCCACCCCGAGGGCTATCCGCACGGCGGCGATGGAGGCAAGGGCCCCGGCCAGCCCCATGAGGAGGCCTGCCCGGAGCTCCAGGGTGCCTCTGGAGAAGCTGGCGTTACCAGCCCACCTATGGAAGGCCACTGCGGCCAGGCTCCCGGCGAACTGGGTGAGCAGTATGGCTGCCACGGATTCGAGGAGGCTGTGGCCTAGGAAGACTAGGAGGGGCACCATTATGGTGCCGTACCCCATTCCGAGGGAGACGCTGAGGTACTCGGTTATCCATGCTATCAGGGCTAGCTGTAGGGGCTCCAAGCCGCACACCACTCTTAATTACATTTAATTATGTGCGGCTTGGAGCCGTTAAAAGCATTACCCCTACAACGGCTCAACAGCTATGACAACATGACGGCTATCTTCCTCAAAGCAGTCTTTATGGTTTTGTGCACCGCCGTCCTGGAGACGCCCCAGTTCCTCGCTATGGTGGAGGGCCTGTGGCCGTTGCTCGAGATAAGCCTGAAGACGGCGCGCTGCTTGTCTGTGAGGATCACGTTCCTCGAGTCCATAATCTCTACTCCGAAGAGCTGGTCCCTGTGCCTCGAAACCAGCCTCCGAACCGCGTTGGTATAGACGACGAGAAACCTTATGTGGCCGTCGTATAGGACTGGGGGCGACACTATGTAGGAGGTCTTCACCAGCTTGCCGAAGAAGCAGTCGTCGCAGCGGAGGCGGAGCTTGACGTGGTCACCTGTCCTGGTGGTTACGTAGTGCTCCACAGTGTCGCCGTTCACCCTGTAGCCGATGTAGTTCTTGGGCCTCAGCCTGCGGAGCCGGTGGCAGGGCCTCATGGTGATCCTGGCAACCTTCACAGCTTCGCACCCTTACGCTTCCATTATTGTCGCCCCTGCAATTTATAGTTAACACTGTTAACATGAACCATTATCAGTGTCCAGGGCCCAGAGGGGTCCAGGTGCCCGCATATGCATCACCACCACTACAAACACCTGGCCGACATGCTGGTCGAGGACCACGACCATATCCTGGAGGCCCTCGACCTCATACCAGCCTACCTCGACAAGCTCTCCCGAGGGGAGCTGGAGCCCCGCCACGTGGAGAGGCTCATAGACTTCCTCTCCCAGTTCGCCGACCGCTGCCACCACGGCAAGGAGGAGGACATCCTGTTCCCCTTGATGGAGCAGAGGGGCGCAGGCTTCTGGGAGGGCCCCCTGGGCGTAATGACCTGTGAGCACGGCATGGGCCGCTATCTCCTCAGAAACGCCAGGAACAGCGTTAGGCGCTACGCCTCCGGGGACAGGGAGGCTCTGAGGGCGCTGAGATACTATCTGGAGGGCTACAAGAGGCTACTAACCCAGCACATAGACAAGGAGAACAATATCCTGTTCCCCATGGCCCGCCAGCTCGTCGGGGAGGGAGAAGGCCTCGAGGAGGCCTACAGGGTTGAAGAGGAAATGGACCATGAGGCCTACCTGAGGGAGCTGGAGGAGCTCAAAAGGCTCGGAGGCCAGGGCTAGATCTCAAGGCCCCTGCTTCTCAACAATTCCAACACTTTCTCTACATTGACGTCTACGGGATCCTGCTCCGTGTCGACAACCAGGTCGGGGTTCTCGGGAGGTTCGTAGGGGTCGTCGATCCCGGTCATGTGCTTGATCTCGCCCCTCAGAGCCCTGGCGTAGAGCCCCTTGGGGTCCCTTCTTATCGCCTCCTCAACGCTGCACTTCACGTAGACCTCGAGGAACGGCGCCTCCTCCTCCACGATCCCCCTTATCATCCTCCTAACATCCCTGTAGGGTGAGACGAAGCTGCACAGCACCACGACGCCGTTCCTGGCCAGCAGCCGTGCAACCCACGCTATCCTGTGGAGATGCACCCTCCGCTCCTCCCGGGTATACCCCGCGCCGAGGCTGATGGTCTTCCTGGCCCAGTCGCCGTCGATCAGCTCCACCCTATAGCCCGCCTCTCGGAGCCTTTCGGCAGCCCTGGAGGCTATTGTCGTCTTGCCGCTTCCCGGCAGCCCAGTGAACCAAACAACCAAGCCTTTGTCGAGGCACCTGACCACGGGATCACCGGGTTTAAAGTTTAAACATGGGACTCAAAAAACTGTATCCACGCCGTAACTGTACCGTAGTACCAACGGTCCCCTAACGGTTAAGGCCGGACCTCGCAAAGGCCAAGGCGTCCCTGACGAGCCTCCTCATCCACGGCGACAGCATGTAGATGACAATACCATAGATTGCCAGGCCAGCCGCCAGGTGGAGAGCCAGGCTGGGCGCGTAGTCCCAGAACTTTGTCACCCTTATGTCATTGACTCCCATAGCTATATAGTAGATGGTTGTCGCAGCGGAGCCCGTGAGGACTGCACCGAGCTCTCTTGACGGAAACCTGTGAGGCACCATTCTCCTAGCCTGCTTATAAAAGGACATCAGAAGGGGCGACGTACCGGCGATGAGGGCCACTGCCACAGCCTCGGCGCTTCGAAGAGGATCTTCTCTATAGTGGATTAATGCTGGTATCGCCAGCGCGTAGGAGAGCAGAATGGCTCCAAGCCTGGCGGCGGGGACCCTGAAAAGCTGGGATCCCAGGAGAAGCCTATAGGAGGGTACTCCTTCCCTGTCGACCTCTTCAGCTCCCCTCAGGGTGGTGCCGTAGATGCTCACTAAGCTAAGCATCGCTGCATACGCCGCTATAAGAGGAATCACTAGATGTGCTTCCGCGTATTCAGGATTGTAGAGCGATGCTATGGTTTTGGATAGCACAGTGAATGTTGCCAGCATGTAGCCTGCGAAGAGGAGGTAGAGCCTCAGGGCCTCCTCCACGTCGGCGCCCCTCTTCTCCTTGAGCACCCTGGCATAGAGGGCCGGTGTCGCTGCCTGCGATGCCTGGAGCAGTGGTGCCTCGGAGGCGAAGCCCACGTTCAGATACGCTACGGGCACCTCGCTTCCCGACACCCAGGAAACAACCGCTCTTAGACCGGTCCTCATAAACTGTGTGAGTGTGCCCGCTAGAGGTATGTAGAATGCTCTTAGCCATTCCCGCATAAGTTGCAGCGAGTACCTGCCCTTAAGCACATTTATGCGGCGGAGCGCGAATCCCAGGTAGACTACTCCCAGCAGAATCGATAGTTCCACAGCTAGCAGTGCTCCTAGGAGCCCCTTTTCCAGCTGGACCACCATGAGATAGGCGAAAATCAGCCTGGATGTATCGTATAGAAATCCCCTGTAACCCAGCAGCTCCGGCTTCGAGACGTTGGCTAGACCGCTAAAATAGTTGTTCAGGGTTAGGAGGAGGAATATGGGTAGACCTAGCAACATGTAGCCGAGACCCCATCCCAGGATCCTTTCCTCGAGGAACGACACCCCTAAATATGCCAATGTGCCGGGTGCCCAGTAAATGAGTGTGAGTATGAGGCCTGTGCCAGGCGCGTCTTCACGGCCGCGGGCGTAGAACCTTTGAGCCCACATGGACCATAGGGCCACTAGTGCTGCCAGCATGTTGGATGCGGAGAAGATTATGCCCCAGAGGCCGAACTCCTCCACGCTGAGCCTCCTGGCAACAATCACCACAAAACCCACCGCTACCGCTATGCGGTAGAGCATGGAGGCATAGTTCACTATGGTGGAGTAGCGGAGCCTTATCCTGTGGGTCAAGGAGGTCCACCCTTGGCGGGGCTTAGCGGTATAGCCTGTGTTTCTGGGAATTAATGTGTTGCCGCTGTGGGGGAAACTTTTTGTTGCCTAGGGATGCATGGGTTTTAGGAATGTGCGCCATGGATACAGTTAGGACGCTGGTCATAGGACTGGACGCTGCTCCCCCCAGTCTCCTCTATGAGGAGCTGTGGGGTGAGCTGGAGTATCTGCCCCAGATCATGGAGCACCGCGCAGTGCTCCGCTCCTGTCATCCGCCTATAACAATCCCGGCGTGGGCGGTGATGGTTACGGGTAAGACTCCCGGGGAGCTGGGCCTCTACGGGTTCCGGCATAGGAGGCCCGGCGAGTTCGGCTTCTATATTGCCAACTCCCGCCTGGTCAGGGCGCCCACAGTGTGGGATCTCCTCGGGAAACGGGGTAAGCGTAGCATAGTGGTCGGGGTGCCTCCCACCTATCCGCCCAAGCCTGTCAGGGGCTATCTTATATCAGACTTCATTACTCCGGGACCGGAGAAGCCCTACACGTGGCCTCCCGGCCTTAAGGCTGAGATCGAGTCTCTGCTCGGGGAGCCCTACATTTTCGACGTTGTTTATCGGAGCGAGGACAAGGACAGGATAGTCAAGGAGCTCTGGAGGATGACGGAACAGCACTTCAAGGTCCTCCGCCACCTGGCCTGGAACAAGAAGTGGGACTTCATGATGTTCGTCGAGATAGGTATCGATAGAGTGCAGCACGCCTTCTGGAAGTACTACGACACGCGGCATCCCCGCTACCCTGGGCCGAACCCCTACGAGCACGTTATCCCCGAGTACTACAAGCTGGTGGACCGGGAGATAGGCAGGCTCCTCGAAAAGATCCCCAGGGACACGGAGATCATCGTTGTCTCCGACCACGGGGCCAAGCCCATGAAGGGTGCCTTCGCCATAAACCAGTGGCTAGAGGAGCAAGGCTACCTGAAGCTCAAGAAGCGCCCCCAGAAGCCCGGCACAGACCTCCGGGAAGACATGATAGACTGGGAACACACAAAAGCCTGGGCATGGGGAGGCTACTACTCCAGAATCTTCATCAACCTAAAAGGCCGCGAGCCACACGGCATTGTGGACCCCGAAGACTACCCCAGCCTCATAGAACAGCTCAAACAGGACCTAAGGAAAA
>WAQK01000062.1 GCA_015520265.1 Pyrodictiaceae archaeon
GAGCGTGTTAGAAGCGTTGCCGAGAGGCTCGGTATTGAAGAGTACTATGCCGGCATGAAGCCCCAAGACAAGGTAGAGCTAGTCCGCCGACTAAAGACCAGAGGCACGGTGGCCATGGTGGGTGACGGAGTCAACGATGCAGGAGCGCTTGCCGAGGCTGATGTGGGCATCGCCGTAGGGGACCTTAACGTTTCTGCTAGTGTCGCGGATGCCGTGCTCCCTAAGGGCGTGGAGGGGCTTCCCCTAATATTCAGGGTTGCCCGGAGATTCATGCAGGGTATACAGTCCATGCTGGCCTTAGCGTTGGCGGTTAAGCTGGCGGTCATGGCAGCCGGGCTGGCAGGAGCCATACCTTTATGGCTGGTAGTGGGAGCCGGGGACGACGGATCCACGATCCTGGCCCTGCTCGTATCTGCCGGGATAATTGCTAGGAAATAGATTGGCCTAACTCCCGATCCAGCGCGTCGAGAAACTCGTCTAGCTTGGCCAGCGGGATCCTGGCCCCGGCTGCGTGGGGGTGCCCGCCGCCCGTGCCGCCGAACATGGGTGCCAGGCGTGATAGCATCCGGTGCAGGTTTATCCTTGGATGATTTGTGCGGAGACTCATTATGGCGAGGCCCTTCCTCCTCTCAACTGCAACTCCCACGGGCGTGCCAGCGGAGGCTCTGGCATACGTCGCTGCTCTGGGAACGCTTCCAGGAGGGTCAATCACGTATGCCAGGTGACGTAGTCTGTGTAGGTGGGACTTCACATAGAGCCTCATCTCCTCCTCGTTGGCGCTTTCCACCAGGGCCTTTACCAGGAGTTCGCCAAGCATGCTGGGCAACCTCCACTCGGCGAGGTGCCTCACCACGTGCCGCTTGAAGTCGTGCATTCTCCTGGATCCCTCAAGGCCCTGGGCTAGCACGCCCGCCTCAAAATAGATTGCACGTTTATCCCAGTTTTTCAGCGCCTCCTTGACCCAGGGGGTCTCGTCCAGGTAGTTACCGATGGCGCCCAGCAAGGCTAGTCTCTCTCCCTCTACCGGCAGCCTGTTCCTGAAATACTTGTAGGTGAGCTCTGAGGCAGACGCGTCGAGATTATGGATGAAGGCTCCAGGAACATCCTGTGGCCTCAGGCCCTCCGGCAGTGGATGGTGATCTATGTAGACTACATGCCCCCGGGACGCGAGGATGCGAAGCCTCTCGAGCACCTCGCCTAGATGACCTCCAGTGAGCGCCACATCTGCTATGAACACGTTATCACCAGGTCTAACTACACGGAGGTCCTCGGCCAGCCCGGCCGGGTGGGTAAAGTAGACGTGGCCTCCACCCAGCGCTGCGTACGCTAGAGCGCCGCAAACCACGCCATCCGAGTCACCGTGTACGAGGAGCCACCATGTCAAGGCCCGTCGACCCGCTGATAGTTACGATGCTCATACTACTTGTTTGTGCCTGCTCACGCTAGGCGCCCCTTATCCACAAGGTGGACGAGGCTTGACGCCTCGAAGGAGGCCAGCGCAACTACACTGTCGGCACCCCCGTAGGAGATTAGGAGCTGGTCGTCCACCAGCGCCGCTCCGCAGGGGAACACCACGTATGGCCTGTCCCCGTAGGTTTCGTGGATCTCGCGGGGCTCCATAACATAGGCCGGAGACACAGCCTCCGCCTCGACGTCGGAGCCGCTTATGTGTAAGAGTAACGCGAATACCCGGTAGACCTTCATTCTCCTACCCACAGCGTGGAGAAAGACGAGGTAGCGGTTGGGCTCCACCTCCACAGGCGGTGTGGACCATCCTATCTTGTCTTCGAACCTCTCCTTCTCCACCGCCAGAAGAGGCTCTCCAACCTCCACTTCTACGGGATCCGCCCCGCCACCAGTCCTGCCCAGCATCTTGGCATCAACACTGCTTATCAGGGTGTGGAAACCCTCTCCGGACACGTGGGGTCTGTGGAAGAACAGGGTTCCCCCACCCGTCTCGAATATGTAGGCATCCTTGTCGCTTATCAGCCACTCACGGATACTGGGGTGCGGCACGAAGACCGCCTGCTTCGACCACTGTGCTAGGTCGGGCGAGAAGGCCATGACCGGCAACGTCTTCTCGTGCCTCGCCTTTGGATCAAAGTAGTTGAGCGTGCGCCCCGTATACACCATACAGTAGCCGCCACGGCACTGGGTTATTCTGGGATCCTCGGCGCCCCAGAGGTCATACCGGTTGCTGGGAGCCACCACTATCTTGGCCTCATAGACCTCCCGAAGCCTTCCCTCCAGGGCTTCGCTGAGGGGTACATGGAGCTCGGCTACGGAACTCACGTACTTGTAGTAGCCCAGAACCACCCTGGGGTAGACTATTAGCTCGCCGTCTATGGCCAGTAGGGCCGGGTTGAACGCTGCGGCCGGCATACCCACCGGGTGGTTGGTCAACCTGATCCTGTCTGCTGGTATTACTAGGAGCCTCCGGGCCAGATCCAGGGTTTCGGGGCGTCTGAGCCCCCGGTGTACTACTGATAGGAGCCCTGCACCACTCATAAGGCTACACCCGTGCCGGCGGCTCTCTATATCCGTTTGTCGACATACTTCTCCACGAGGTACTTGGCGAAGTATTCGGGGTTCAAGGGTTCTCCTAGCTTCTTCGCCAGCAGTTCTTGGGGCGGGTACATGGAGCCCCAGCGGTGTATCTTTTCCCTGAGCCACTCCTGTATAGGTTTGAACTCAGCGTTCCTCACCAGCTCGTCTAGGTTAGGCAGCTCGCGGAGTATGTGGGCCCTCAGCTGTGCAGCGATCACGTTGCCCAGCGTGTAGGTTGGGAAGTAGCCCATGGCTCCCATGCTCCAATGAATGTCTTGGAGGACTCCCTCGGCGTGGCTTCTGGGCTTGACCCCAAGGAACCTGTCGAGGGTGTCGGCCCAAAGTTCCGGCACTTCGTCGACGCTGATCTCGCCGGTTATCAGCTGTTTCTCCAGCTCGAATCGGAGCAGTGTGTGGAAGTTGTAGGTCACCTCGTCAGCCTCGACCCTGATGAGGCTGGGTCTTACCGTGTTGAAGTACCTGTAAACCTCCTCTGCCTCGTACTTTTCGAGGAAGGGGAGCTTCTCACGTAGCAGCGGGTACATGGTTTCCACGAAAACCCGTGTGCGTCCGATCATGTTTTCCCAGAACCTGCTCTGGGACTCGTGTACACCCATGGAGGCCCCGCCTGCTAGGGGTGTGGCTATGAACCTTTCGTCGATCTGCAGGTTGTAGAGGGCGTGGCCATACTCGTGTATCACCGCCAGGAGGCTCCTCTTGAAGTCGAAGCCCTCGTACCTCGTGGTTATCCTTACATCCCTCACGCCTATCCCGCTGGTGAATGGGTGGGCCGAGACGTCGAGCCTTCCCCGGTCCCAGGGGTAACCTAGGAGGTCTAGTATCCTCCGATTGACCTCCTCCAATGCCTTGGCGTCGTAGCGCTCATCCTCGAGGGGGTGGTGTTGGGGGTAGTAGCCCTCTTCAAGCACCTTCTCGAGCACGCTGCGTGATGCCGGGATAATGGCATCGTAGATCCTTTCCATTTCCCTTGTCTTCAGCCCTTCCTCGTACAGGTCTAGCAGCGCGTCGTAGGGGTGCTCCTCGTAGCCCAGGTACTCGGCAGTCTGCCTGTTGAGTTCCACCAGCTTGGCTAGGTATGGCTTGAACATGTCAAAGTCATTCTTCTCCTTAGCCTCCCTCCAAACAGCCTTAGCCTTCTGGCTCGTTGCTGCCTTCTCCGCCACGAGGCTGGGCGGCAGCTTCTTGTAGATCCTGATGGCCCTCTCGAGGACCCTCACTACCCCCCTCTCATATTCGTTGAGCCCCTCCATAGAGGATGCTTTTTCGACGAGTTCGACGAACTTTGGCTCCAGGAGCAACTTCTGAGAGAGGACGGCTATCTCCGCTGCAGCGATGCTCCTCTCCTCGACGCCCATCCGGGGCATATAGGTTTCAGAGTCCCAGCCCATGAGCCCGCGTGCGTGGCCCAGGGCCCATATGACGCGGTAGTGCTTGAGGATCTCCTTTATTGTTGGGTTCTCGAACAGCATGGTTCGCATCCGCACCATATAGTGCGGTGTAACGGATAATATAGTTGCCCAAAACCCGGAAAACCGGGAAAAAACAGGTTCATAGCCCAAACAAACCGTTCAGCCGCCCCCTAGAAGGTATTACCACACTAATTTGGGTTGGTAAGATTTAAGTAAAGTTTGCCTCCTATATATTATAATAGAATTTAGTGAGCCCTAAAGGGGTGAGAGACTTGTCCAGGATTGGTAGGGCGCAGATCCAGACCACAGCTATAGCTCTTCTCGTAGTAGGCCTAATAATAGGTCTCGCCGTAGGCTACTTGGTTGCACCCGGCAAAACCGTAACGGAGACCAAAACGGTGGGTGCCGGCGAGACCATAACAACGACAATCACGAAAATGATCACCGAGACGGTCGGGGCTGAAGGCACCATAACGATAAAGGCATGGGCCTCCGGCTCCCCCGTCGACACCACCAGGGTCGAGAACATCAAGAGGGCCGCCGAGATCCTGAACCAGATGCTGGCGGCCGCCGGGGTTAACGTGAGGATAGAGGTTGAAACCCAGTTCTTCAGGGGCGACTATATGGACAAGCTGACCGCCGCCTTCTCGGCTGGCGAGGCCCCCGACATCATAGCTATGAAAAACCTGCCCACACTGGCGGATGGCGGATACGTGATCGCACTTGACGACTATGTGCAAAAGTACTGGACTCTCCTCGAGGACGTGTATCCGACACTGTGGAACGCCGTCAAGTACAAGGGCCACATCTGGGCCATACCCCAGGACACAGAGGCTAGGCCGCTGTACTTCAGGAAGGATGTGCTGAGACAGCTCGGCTGGAGCGAGGAGGAGATCAACGCGCTGCCCGAGAAGATCATGAGGGGCGAGATAACCCTCCAGGACCTGATACAAGTAGCCAAGCAAGCCGAGGAGCAGGGCCTCGTAGAGTGGGGCTTCTACCATAGGCCCAACTGGGGCGGCACCCCGTTCCTGATACTCTACTACCAGTACGGCGGTGTAGCCCAGGACCCTGACACCGGTAAGCTGGTACTCGACAAGGATGCTGCGCTGAAGACGTTGCAGCTACTATACAAGATGGCCCAGGAGGACAAGGTGCTACCTGAAACCATGATCGGCACCGACTGGAGGACCATCCACAGCGACTTCGTGAACGGCAGAGTACTGTTCTGGTTCGGCGGCACCTGGCACTGGGCCGAGTGGCAGAGGGTTGAGTACCATGAACAGCTCGGCGCTCTTCCCGAGGACTACGAGTGGGAGAACATAGGCTTCGCCTTGGTCCCGGCACCCGAGCCAGGGCTGAAGCCCATGACACTGTCGAGCCCATACCTCTACTATGTGACCTCGCAGTCCAAGTACCCGGAGATAGCGTTCCTACTGATAGTGCTGGCGACCTCGGCACCCCTAGACGCCATTCACGCAGTGGATAGCGGCCACCTGCCAGTTAGGATGACGACCGTTGACCACCCCTACTACAAGAAGTCCAAGTTCCACAGCGAGGTAGCCTACATGCTGGAGTACACGTCGTTCGAGCCGCTGCACCCCAAGTACACTGCCTACAAGGAGGCCTGGATAACAGCAATCGCCAAGGTGGAGAAGGGAGAAGCCACGCCTGAACAGGCCCTCAACGAGCTGGTGAACACGCTGCAGGCGGAGATAGGTGAGGACATCATTATAAGGTAGCCTAACTCAAGGCTTTTTTCTTATTCACTGTTTTGTCTAAAGTAATCCTTACTTTTGCAGGTCCCTTTCAACACATACACGTTTCCTGAAACGTTTTAAAGCCTCAAGAATGGTTACCTGTAACGGGTTCCCTACACCTATTAGAGAATCCCAGACCCCCTATAACACTCCCAGCCGCTACTTAGATACCGGTTTAGGGGTGACGCCGGAATGGCGCGAAGTATAGGGAGGAGGCTACTGCCTCTACTCTTCCTAGCGCCGATGCTGCTAATGATAGCTCTGGCCTGGGTGTCACCCCTGGTGTTAACGGTTTACTTGGGCTTCACCGATCTAAGCATAAAGAACTTCCTGGCCTTCGTGAAGGACTTCTTCACCGACAAGGTGAGTATAACTCTCGACAACTTCAGGAGGATATTCTATGCCGAGGACCCGTATGTCGGGGAGACCCTAAGGGTCACCGTGCTCTATGTGGTTAGCGTGCTCTCTATCAACGCGATCTACGCGCTAGCCCTTTCCATAGCTATAGCCTACTTCACCAAGAACGAGCTTCTCTCCATGATATTGAGGGTTACCTGGCTTCTCCCCAGGATAACCCCTGGGATAATATACGCGCTTATGTGGATCTGGTTCATAGACCCCAAGTACGGGCTCCTCAACGAGATGCTACGGTTAATGGGGGTTCCTGACTCCTGGCTCCCTGACAGCTGGTTGCTTAGGAAGCCCTACTCACAGATGCTCATGATAATGATCAACGGCTACGTGGGTGCAAGCTTCGGCATGATCGTGTACACGGCTGCCATAAAATCTATACCTCCGGACCTGGTTAACGCCGCGCTGGTGGACGGAGCGTCGGAGTTCCAGGTTGCCAGGAGGATAATAATACCTCTCCTTAAGTGGCCCATACTCTTTGTAACTGCCTGGCAGACCCTGAGCCTCCTCTCATCCTACGAGTACATCCTCATGGTGTGGGGCGCAGGCAGCGGGCAGGGCTACGGCATAGCCAGGAGCGCAGGGGTGATGGTGTGGTCCCTGTATTCCTACACCAAGGCCTTCGCAGAGCACCTCTACGGTTACGCCTCGGCGCTATCCCTTATCCTTGTAGCGATAGGGTTGGCTCTAATCATCCTCTACTTCAAGATCTTCGGCTTCAGACGCTTAATGGAGCCCAGCAGGGTGGAGGTGTAAACCACGGTGGCCCGGGAGTCGCTGCGGAAGAGGAAAACCAAGGCCCTCCTCAGGAGGGCGGCCGTCGTAGCCGTAATACTACTAGTAGCCGTGATACCCGCCATTCCGATATGGATGATGTACGGATGGCTCGTATCGCAGAGCTTTAGCGGCAGGGTCATCCTAGGCATTCTTCCCTCCAAACTAACCCTGGACAACTGGAGGTTCCTCTGGTCCCCCATAAAGATGGGGGAGAAGGAGTACCCCAACATATGGCCTATAACAATGAATACCCTTTTCCTGGCGCTAGGCGTTGCAGGCCTCGTGGTGATGGTTAGCAGCCTCTCCGGCTACGCCCTCTCGAGAATGGATTTCAAGGGAAGGACTGGCATGATGCAGTTCATCATAGCCCTCCACGCCTTCCCCAGCGTCATCCTGTTGATCGCGCTGTTCGTGATACTAAACAAGCTGGGCCTCTACGGGAAAGGCTTCATGACCCTGGTGGGCATAGTGTTGATCAAGGCGGGCTTAGAGATCCCCATGGCCACCTGGATCATTAAAGGGTTCTTCGACGCGATACCCTGGGACCTGGAGTGGGCCGCGCTGGTTGACGGGTGCTCCAGGTGGAGGGTTTGGAGGAGCGTCATCCTGCCCCTAGTCCTGCCCGGCATAGGCGCCGTCTCCATATTCTCCTTCCTCTCAGGCTGGTCCGAGTTCCTCCTCGTATTCACCTATGTGGCGCAAGAGGAGTACTACACACTCCCCGTGATGATCTACCACATGATAGGAGAGTTCATCCACATAGACTGGGGCATGCTCGCAGCCCTGGGCCTATTCTACGCCATACCCACGATCATCTTCTTCAGCGTTTCCCAGAAAGTGCTCCTCAGGATATACGTGGGTGGGGTGAAGGGGTGAGACCATGGTGCGGGTAACGCTGGACAACGTCAGCAAGTTCTTCGGCAAGGTGAAGGCCGTAGTGGACCTGAACCTCGAGATCAGGGACGGCGAGTTCGTCGCCCTTCTGGGCCCCAGCGGCTGCGGAAAGACCACGACGCTCCTAATGGTGGCGGGCATCTATAAGCCGACCAGGGGGAGGATACTGTTCGACGACGAGGACGTGACTGACCTGCCGCCTAAGGACCGGAACATAGGCATGGTTTTTCAGAGCTACGCCCTCTACCCCCACATGACGGTATACGATAACATAGCCTTCCCCCTGAAGCTGAAAAAGGTGCCCAGGCAGGAGATCGACCGGAAGGTCAAGGAGGTGGCCAAGCTCCTCCAGATAGATGAGCTGCTAGACAGGAAGCCAGCCCAGCTCAGCGGAGGGCAGAGGCAGAGAGTAGCTCTGGGCAGGGCCCTGGTCAAGGAGCCCGACGTCCTCCTCCTGGATGAGCCCCTCAGCAACCTGGACGCCAAGCTGAGAATCCTGATGAGGGCGGAGATTAAGAGGCTTCAGAAAGAACTCGGTATAACGACGATCTACGTGACCCACGACCAGGTCGAAGCCATGAGCATGGCCGACAAGATAGCGGTGATGAATAAGGGTAGGCTCCAGCAGTATGCCGACCCACAGACCCTTTACAACAAGCCGGCCAACCTGTTCGTAGCTGGCTTCATAGGTTCACCCCCAATGAACCTGGTGGAGGGCAACATAGTGGAGGAAAACGGTACCTATTACTTCGTCTCCAGTAGCTTCAAGTACAGGCTTCCAAGCGGAGTGGGAGAACTCATAGCCTCGGAGACAAGCAGCGTCATACTCGGTGTAAGGCCCGAGGACATTAAGATAGTGCTGGGGGACGGAGACGACAACGTCATCAGCGGCACCGTTTACGTGGTGGAGCCCCTGGGCAGGGATCTTCTGGTCAACGTTAAGGTGGGCGAGACACTATTCAAGATCCTGGCACCAGCGGATCTGAAATTGGAGCCTGGCCAGAGCATATTGTTGGCCCCCAACGAGAAGCGGATCCACCTCTTCGACAGAAAGACCGGGAGGGCCGTAATCTAGGCTTTACGGGCGCTGCGCCCGCTGCCCTCCCCGCATTTAGCCAGTAACAGTTTTAGGTCATGCACTAAGCATTTACCTGTTTCACCCAGCTTCTCCGAAACCCTTTTCTTGACAAAACCGCCAGTAAGCTGTCCCGTAAAAAACGCCGCCACAAATATAGGTATCATAGTAAGAGTGGCTCCGGCCAGCAACCTTGCAGCGAAGACCAGAGGGACGGGTGCGTGGACAGCGGCAAACCATTCGAGCCTCTTGCCACGTCTCTTAGAATCAGCCCTCCAGTACCCGAAAGGTATGTTCAGCAAATAGGTGAAGACCAGCGCTGCTATAATCGGCGTTGCCTCCACGCTTCCACCCATACACGCAAATTATGGTCAGAGTCCATGTTATATATTATTTAATGATTAATTTTCTCTACTCTCACCGTATCTAGGCCCCAATCCGGGTCCAATCAGAGAGTCGGTAAGATGCCGGCCATCGCAGGTACTGATCTCTGCCAGCTGTTCTGCAGGCTCGCTAAATTCTGCTAATAGTTGAAAAACATTGTAGCTATGATAGAGCCTAGCCAGCTACCTACTTTAACCTAGTGTCAGGCCGTGTATAGGTGATGCTATATCTTAGGGAGCGGCAGGCCAGGGCCTGGCTACATGTTGGAGCCGAAAGTCTTCCGGAGCTCCGCCCTAACTGTTCCAATGTACCTTTCAGCGTCTTCTGAGAGCCTCTTTACATCCATGAGGAAGAACACTAAGGCTCCTAGAGCCAGTACAGCTACTATTAGGTCTTTGACGAACTCTGTTATCAGGGTCATGATCTCTAAGAGTGCGTAGTACAGGCCTGTGGACCTATAGCTATGTATATCCCTGTTAAGCGAGTCGAAGAACGATTTACCGTAAAGTATCCTCGCGAATGCCAGCACTAGGCCGATGATGCCCACAATGATCATCAGGGAGGCTATAGGGCTTACAGCTTCCCACAGTTCTAGTGTTCCGCCGGGACCCAGAGACTTGGCCGCAGTGCTCTCTACACTTTCCACCAGCCTGCTCCGCAGCACCGTCAAGGCTACCACGGTCAGAAGCGATATTCCTACTGTGATTTTGAAAATAGTGTAATAACCGTTGTAGGACGACTCGACTTCGTCCGCGGGACGGGCCCTTCTCATGGCTTCCTCAACATTTACGTCAGGCCCCTCTCTGATCAGGAGCCTCGCCCACGCGAGTTTCTGCGAATACTTCACGCCGCTCTCCATGAGTCTTACCATGACATAGTACACTATGAGCGCCGTTAGGAGCGAGATAGTTATGGAAACTATTATGGCATTCACGACTGCTATGGCGAGTTCTGCCGGGCTAGCCTGTCCAAGAGCGACGCTCCTGGCGGTTCGGGCCGCAGCGGCAAACATGGTGAAGGGGACTATGAGGGATAATAGGAGCGCCAGTATCCATGCGTTTACCAGCATATTTGCCCTAGACTTCAACTCACTGGCGGCGTCATAGAGGCTTTGAATAACTTTCACGGGGCTCTGTCCCCCTTTCTTAGATTCGTCTGAGGTTCCGACTGGCAATGTTCCCAGGAATTAAACTGTAGTGTACAGTATTTATCTATAACCACATGTTTGTCAAGCAGGCGCTCCATTGGGCATTATGGGTGGAGCCACAGCCGTTCACCGCTAGTGCCAGCGGTGCTCGGTCACGTATGCCTGTACTTCTCAGTCATTACGCCAGTTCTACCGCTAAAGCCGTTGCTCCGCCTAGCGCGTGACATATGCTAGCTATCCCTCTCCTCCCGCCATGCCTCTTCAGCACATTGAGTAATGTTACAGTGATTCTGGCACCGCTGGCGCCTAGGGGGTGTCCTATGGCTATGGCGCCGCCATGCACGTTTAGCTTGTCGAGGCCCACGCCCAGCCCGTCCCTGTATAGAAGGTTGTTCACGGCGAAGGCCTCGTTGTTCTCGAAGTAGTCGAAATCCTTTATGCTGGCGCCGAGTTTCCTTAGAAGCTTCTCCACGGCGTATATAGGCGCCTCGGGGAACCTCCACGTCTCGATGGCCGCCCAGCTGTAGCCCAGTATCCGTGCTAGGGGCTTCAAGCCCAGCTCCCTAACCTTTTCCTTGGAGGCCAACACTAGGGCGGCGGCTCCGTCGCTGAGCTGGCTACTGCTACCCGCTGTGTGGAGCCCGTCCTCCCCGAAAGCCGGTGGGAGCGACGCTAGTTTTTCCAGCGTCGTCCCTGGTCTGAGGGTTTCGTCTCTCTCCACCACTATTTTCGAAGCCTTGAGCCTGACTTCCACTGGGACAACCTCGTCCTTGAAGAGCCCTTGGTCCCAGGCCTTCAGGGCTCTCGAGTGGCTCTCGTATGCCACGGCGTCCAGCTCCTCCCGTGTATACCCGTGCTTCTTGGCCACCATGTCCGCCTCCTCTCCCATGCCCCTGTCGGTGAACATGTCGTAAAGCCCGTCGTGCACCATTGCATCCTGGAGTTCCATCCTCCTAGTTATGAGGTGCCTTATCCCCCACCTGGCACGAGAGGGTATTAGGAAGGGTGCCTGCGACATGCTTTCCATCCCGGCCGCCACAACTATACTGGCGTCGCCGCTCTGTATGGCCTGCGCAGCGGAGAATATAGCAGCCATACCGGAGGAACAGGCCATCTCCACAGTGACTGCATCGATCTCCTCGGGTATCCCTGCCTTCAGTGCGGCCTGCCGGGCCGAAAGTATGCCTGTGCCCGCCCTAATCACGTGCCCCACGTAGACCATCTCCACGCTCCTAGTCTCTATTCCGGCCCGAGCGAGCGCCTCCTTGATCGCCACTGCCGCCAGGTCGGTTGCAGGGACCTGGGAGAGGGCGCCGCCGAACCTGCCCATAGGTGTCCTGACAGCGGAGACTATGTAGACGTCTGCCACGAAAAATCCCTCGTATGAGAATTGCTTGCGCGAATAATAAAGAAATGCCATAACGGTTCAACGACGATCGACGAATCCTAGATGTAGGTTAGCCTACCTTCCTCCACCACCGCGCAACGCGTAGGCCTGTGCTCGACGAGTCTGCCTAGCTCAATGATATGTATAACCCTGAAACCCCTGGACAGCAGCCAGTCGGCGATTATCTTGCGATGACACCGCCAGGGCACCCGCTCACTACACATAATGGCGGTCCTGGAGCCTCGGGCTAGCTCTTCAAGGCGCAGCAACGCCTCCTCTGCAGTTGGGCTGGTGAGGATATAGGTGGCGTAAGCCCTGAAGCCCTCCGACTCGAAACACGTTGCTATACCCTGGTCCTCCACGTCGGCTCCGAACCTCCTGTAGCCTCCCAGCTCCGGGGCCCAGAGATACTTTATTCCGTGCCGAGATAGGGCGGACTCCAGGTTGCCGCGGTTGAAGTGAGGGTACCTCCTGCTGCTAGTCCACCTGCGCACATCAACTAGAAGTTTGATGCCAAGGGAGAGCAGCGCCTCTAAAAACTCCTCGAGACTACGGGAAGAGTGGCCGATTGTATAGACAAGATCCATGCACCAGCACCTCTGTTTAAGCTGGATTACCTGTGTTGGCCTGGAGGGGACAGGCAGAGAGGGTCAGGGCCGTGAGGCGTTCCTCTCAACCTGAGGCTACGGGCATAGCACCCTCCGAGACACCGGTTCCAGAGCCTGCAAGATATACAGCGTCCTACAGGCCGCGGGCTCTGGACAACCTCTTTATACATTGGGTACCCGGCAAGGGTCCTATAGGCCTCCCGAAGACCCTGGGTTGCAGCGTTTCCGCCGCCTATTCCGAGAACATCGCATAGCAGTAGTCTGCCGGAGGGGCTCAGGTCGACGACCCGCCACCTTCTACATGTGCTGCTACAGTATACAAGTTCCGAGCTGATCAACGAGTGGCAGAAGGGGACACACCACACACCAACAGGGACCCTGTCCTCGCTGGCAACTCTATCCACCTGCTCCAACGCCTTTTCGACATGGGGCATTTCGGCGTAGACTCTGTTCTCCAGGGCCCTACCTGCAGGCATGGCTGGTATGACTGATACACTAGACGCACTCAGCTCGTAGGCTTTGCGCACAGTTTCACCTACATAGAGATAGTTGAGACGCGTAATCGTGACGTTGACATGGACGTGTAGGCCGTGGTCCACGAGCCTCTTTATACCCTCAATGGCGTGTGTCCAGGAGCCAGGGCCTCTGAGCCTCTCGTGGACCTTGGGGTTGGGGCCGTCAATGCTGGTGTTGACGCCTACCTCCAGTCTGGCGAATCTGGAGGCGATCTTCTCCGTGACCAGGGTTGAGTTTGTGAATATGTTTATTGAGAAGCCTAGATCCCTTGCATGGAGCAGTATCTCGAAAATGTCTCTTCTCAGCAGGGGTTCTCCACCCGTAAAGCTTATATGCGCGACGCCCAGCTCTGAGGCTTCTCTGAGCAGGTTGACCACTGTCTTCAGGGGAAGCTCCTTCTCCCGTTCATAAATGGAGGCGTAGCAATGGGTGCATCTTAGATTGCATCTACCTGTTATTATCCATATGATCCATTCAAGGTCTTCAACCATTCCCTGCGCCCTTGATGCTAGGTTTATGATTATGGCTAATTAGGGTTGATGCATGGCACGTGTCTCAGGTTCACATATAGAAGTGGGACTAATATAACACCGTTTCATGTTATTCATATATGGATCCTTTACCTGTACAATTTGTGAACCATATTTATAAGGTTCGGAACCTCATCTGTACATAGGAGATGAGAAGGAAATGTGTCCCTTCTGCGGTTGGTTCGGATGGGGATGGATGTGGCCTGGAGGCATGTTCTTCGGGCTACTATGGATGGTGCTGTGGATAGTGATCATAGTGGCTGGCATATACCTCGTCATGAGGATGGTTGGCGGCTGGGGCGAGCCTAGGCGCAGCCACCTTGAGGACGAGCTTCGGGCCCTAAGGAAGGAGCTCGAAGAGCTCAGGAAACAGAGGCCCACCAACTAGTTTGCCGTAAAACATTGTTTTTCCCAGAATCCAAAATATTTTGGAGTTAAACCATAGGAACCATTTAATATCCACACGTACCCAATTATTGGGTAGAGAGTGGTAGGTTTGATGGAGGATTTCGGCATGACCGGTTTCTGGTGGTTCATCTTCTTCCCGATAGGCGTGATCCTCATAGTAATAGTGCTTCTCCTATTGTTGCTAGGAGTACTTAAGCTGGAGAGGATAGGGTACCAGGAGTTCAGGCTCCGTGTCAGCGGCAATCCTATGGACTTTCTCCTCGACGGCCTTAGACGGAGAGGCTTTTCTGCATACAGGGAGGGGGAGGACGTAGTGGTCCAGTCAACGCTGATCAACATGAGGATACGGCTAGTCGGGGGCTCCATGCCCGTGGTGGCATGGTGGGCCGAGATCCCGGCCCTCACGGTGGTGCTCCTCCTGATAGGCCTCCTCTTCGGCATAGTCATCGCGCTCCTGATAGGGTTACTGGTCTACCTGAAGTACAACGAGCTGAACAACGCGATCAGGAC
>WAQK01000063.1 GCA_015520265.1 Pyrodictiaceae archaeon
CCGTAGAGTTCGTCGTAGCCGGTGGTTCCGGCATCGTCTGCAGTGGTATGGAGAATCCCCCTGACTGTCGAGGTGCTGGTGTCGGTTTCTGTGCCGGGCGGCAGTAGGGGCAGGCCGTTGGCCAGCCTGGCGGCCTGTATCAATGCGACGGTGCCGCTGACATGGGGTGTCGCCATGCTTGTCCCGCTGAGGGTTGCATAGGTGTCGTCAGGGTAGGTGCTGAGGATATCGACGCCCGGCGCGGCAACTTCGGGGTTCCTGTTGCTCCAGCTGGGAACGGCGTCGGCGGAGTCTGTGGCGCCGACGGCTATAACCTCAGGGTATGCCGCGGGGTAGGAGGGGGCCGCTGCACCCTCGTTACCCGCCGCTGCGACGATCACTACGCCGTAGCTGTACGCGACAATTATTATGTCGTGGAGCGCCGTCGGGGGAGAAGCTCCTCCCAGACTCATGGATATGACTTCGGGCGCATCATCTTCAGGGTCCCCTACAATGACGCCGTCGCCATCGCTGTCGAGGACCTGGTCCGGCCCCTTGAGGGCCACCTCTATCGCCAGCACCAGGTCGCTCCACGTGCCGCTCCCGCTGTCGCTGAGGGCCTTGATTATGTAGAGCTCCACGGTGGGCGCTGCACCAACGACTCCTATGCTGTTGTCCAGCGCCGCCACTGTGCCCGCAACGTGGGTTCCGTGGCCGTTCCTATCATCCCAGAGCCTGGCATTGGTCCTTACAAGGCCGTTGAGGACGCTTACACCCCACTTAATGTTGCTGGAGAGGTCTGGGTGGTCGGCGTCTACGCCCGTGTCTATTATGGCTACCTCGATCTCGGAGTCCCCGTCACCGTTCACATCGGCGGAACCTGTTGTCGTGCTCCACGCTGTAGGCGCGCCGATGCGCTCTATACCCCAGGGCGTCGTCTGGGCTGGCTGGCTTGTCCTGGTAGGAGGGCCTCTGTAGGCCTGGATGACGCCGTCCAGCTCTACGCCCAGCACGCCCCGGGCCCTGGCCAGCGTGTCGAGGGCCTTCCACGGTATCTCGACTAATATGTAGGGTATCAGCGTGTATTTCACAACTATCCTGCCGCCCAGCTTGGATGGCAGGGTTTCGTCGAATCCTTCACCCACCTTGACGAACACCCTTACCTTAGACGGCTCCACGTGTTTGGGTATGACCGTTGCGGCGGCTGGCGCGACCATCAGCGCCGCAACAACTATTATTAGAAATATTCTTGTGGACCTATGCATCCTTCCCACCCTACTTCCACAGGTTTAACTTTACTCTACCGGGCAGGCCGGATATTAAGTTAACCCAGATCACCTGAGAGGAGCCGGTCAGCCGCCTCCAGGAGCCGGCCCCTGATTGGCCCAGGCGAACCTCTAAACTCGACCACGTGTACCTGAAAACCAGCCCTTCCCAGGATCTCGGAAAGCCTTCTGCCCGCAGCCCCTCCCCACCCATACGACGTAACCACCAGGACGGGTTTGCTGGCGGCAGCCTTCTCGGCCAGCTCCTCGGCAACATACCTGATCAGGGGGAAGACCCCTGACTCGTAGGTGGCGGCGCCCAGGACCAGGGCTTCAGCGTCGAGGGCGTCGCCCAGCAGGGCGCCGATAGGGGCCCTCTCCCGGTCGGTGAACCTGTAGACAGTGATGCTTGCACCCAGTTCCTCCAGTCTGCGCGAAACAATGTTTATGGCCTCCTCCACGGCCCCGTACATGGAGCCGTAGGCTATGAGCACCTTGCCTTTCACCGGCTCGGCCTGGGCCCAGGCCAGGTACTTGTCCAGGATGAGGCGTGGCCTCTTCTTCCAGACAAGCCCGTGGAGCGGCGCAATAACCTGGGGCTCCACTCCTCTAGAGGAAAGCTTCTCCAGCACCTTAACTACGTGCTGCCTATACTTGCCCACTACGGTGGCCACGTATTTCCTCGAGAAACCGAGCACGTCGGCGGGGTCTAGGTCTTCGTCAGTGATTCCCCCGGGTATCGAGTAGGAGCCGAAGGCGTCGCCGCTGAAAAGCACCCTCAACCCCCTGTGATACGACATTATGGTTTCCGGCCAGTGAAGCCAGGGCGTGTAGTGGAGCTCCAGCTCCTCCTGGCCCAGGACCAGGGTCTCGCCGTCTCTAACCACCCTAGCCCTGGGCTTGACGCCGTAGAGGGCCTCGATGAGCCCCACTGCCATGGGATGGCACAGCACCGTGGGTCCTCCGGCCTCCTCCAAGAGTCTGGGCAGCGTGCCTGTGTGGTCCGGCTCAACGTGGTGTACGATGACCCACTCCACATCTCTGGGATCCGCCACGCTGCGCAGTGCTTCCATGAAGAGGTCGTCATACCCCTTCTTCCACCCATCCAGGAGAATCATGCCCTCCCCTGTGTCGAGGAGGTATGCGTTATACGTCACGCCCTCAGGTATCTCCCAGAGGGCCTCGAAGAACCTCGTTTCCCGATCCTCCAGTCTTAGAAGGTAGAGGTTGCTGGCCAGGCGGGCAACTCTGGCCTCGAAGTGCTTGGACAACCTGGGCACCTTGGTCTGGTTTGGATAGCGAACTATTTAAGCCGTGGCCCGCCGGGTTAGAGGCCTCTCCTAGTGGTGGTACGTGCTAGCCTGGCCAGCCTCTTCAGCGCCCGGAGCCTCTCCTTGTCGCCCAGCCTAGCCTTCTCCACCATGTCCTCGAGGGTCACTATGACTTCCTCGGCTGTCCGCCTATCATAGGGATAAGGTACGCCGTCTTTTCCGCCCACGGCGTAGGCGTAGGTGTAGGGGTCTAGGGGCGCGTTCACGGGGTCCCTGGTCGAGGGGGCCGCATTGTACACCAGGTCGGCTATGAGGGCCAGGGCCCTGATGGTGGAGGGGCCAACGCCTCTCACGAGGAGCAGCTCCTCCACACTTCCCGGGCTGATCTCCCTGATCCTCTCGACAACGCGGGTAACAGACCTATAGTCTGGGAGGGGCTTATAGATCTCCGGGACCCTCTGGGGCGCCTCCCCGCCGGGCTGGATCCACCTCTCCAGGCTGGCCACACCCCTCAGCTCCCTCTCGATGCTGGCAAGGGTGGACGCTATGGTTGCGGGTTTCTCCTTTGCCAGGTCCAAGACCGTTCTCCTGGCCCTCTCACTCTCCCTGGCCGACATGTTCAGTATCTCGGGGTGCCGGGAGCCGGCGACGGAGCTGTGGGGCTCCACGACCAGGCTCCCCGTCCTGTGGAGCCAGTGGTAGCGGCGGGCCATCCTGGCCTCCGGGTTCATGCCCTGCTGCACTATGCTCCATGCACCGTCCTCAGAGACTATGAGTGCGTGGTGGTAGAGCTGGTACCTGTCCTGGAGCATCGCTGAGTCTACCTTGGCGGCCAGCCGCGATACCCTCTCGAGGAGGGCTGCCTGATCCTCGCCAAGCCCCAGCTTCCTGGCCGCCACAGGTATCTCCTGGGGGACCCTCCTAGCCCTGGACCCCTTTCCTCCCAGTATCAGGACGCCCCACTCCCTCTTCCAGGCCTCCGCTTTCAGCACACCCAGGGTCACCGTGGTGGAGCCGCTGCTATCCCAGTCCATGCCTATGACGTTGTTGAGGGCCTGGAACCAGTAGGGGCTTGCCATCCTCTCGACGAAGCCCCGGGGCCCGTACTCGTCTATGATGACCTCCACTATGGCTGCCGCCATCCGCTGCATTAAGCGGAGCATCCAGGGAGGCACGCGGCCGCCGTGGAGAGGCAGGTCTGCTATACCCTCCAGCATCCCGGCTTCTCTCATAATAGTTTGGTGTCTGACCCCCCTTATTAGTGATGGCAGGTTTCCGGCCGTTGGGGCTAGGTGTTGGGGGTTTGATTTCTCCCGTAAAAAAGGCGTTGTAATACCGAAAAAACAACTATTTCTTTATGTTGTTCAATGGATGGGTTAGGTGTGGGCTAAAACCTTTTAAGCAGCGGTGTTGCGGGTGACCAAAGGTATATAGGGAGATGGTGGCCCCTTGGGGAGCCCCCAAACCATAGCAAAGAAGATACATAGAACCGACGTGCCCCTCCAGGTGCACAGGCACCCCACCCCCGACCTTCTCGACCAGCTATGGGCCGAAGACCAGTCCATCTACAAGATCCTGAGAACCAGCAACGACGTTGAGGAGGCTAGGAAGAGGCTCTACCAGTACCTCAACGAGCTGGAGTGGAGGTACAGGTCGGGCCAGGTGGAGCTACACCCCCTCCTGGAGGCCCAGGCCCTGGAGTCTATAAGGGTTTTCAAGAACATAATCTCACCCCGCAACGAGGAGCTCTCAGGCTATAGCGCCCTCAGCTACCTGTGGCGCCTCGCCCACGGCGACGAAAAGGCAATGGACGAGGTTGACGAGGGCTTCGTACTCGAGATGATCCACCTGTTCAAGGCGATCAACGGGAGGCCCGACATATACCCTGCCAGGTACGCCCAGGGCCTAGAGATGGTTGACTTCAGCAAGATCAAGGGCAGGGAGGCAGGCATAGCCAGGTCCAAGTACCTGGACAAGCTGTTCGAAAGGGTATGGGAGTACATTAAGCGGTACCCCTCCGGGCTCGACCCCCAGGTCATCGCCAAGAGGAGGGAGAACAGACGCAGGATCCTCGAGTACTTCGGTGGGACAGAGGACGACTGGCGCGATTACCAGTGGCACTTCAAACACGTGATCAAGGGGAGGAAGGGGGTGGAGCACCTCAAGAACCTGGCTAAGCTCACCGAGGAGGAGGCAGAAGCCGTCGAGATGGCCGTCAAGTTCAGGATACCCTTCGGGATAACCCCCTACTACCTGCACCTCTTCGACCTCGACAACGCCTCGAGGAAGGAGGACTACCAGGTGAGGTTCCAGGTCCTCCCACCGCTCCACACCGTGGTGGAAATGGCGGCCCACAGGAGCGACAGGGAGTACTTCTTCGACTTCATGGGGGAGCACGACACGTCGCCGCACCCCCTGATAACCCGCAGGTACCCCATGATAGCGATCCTCAAGGCATCCAACACCTGCCCCCAGATATGCGTATACTGCCAGAGGAACTGGGAGATCATGGAGGCCCTCGACCCCAACGCGCTCCCCACCAAGAAGGCCATAGACGCGGCGATAGACTGGTTCGCCCAGCACCCCAGCATGAAGGATGTACTCATAACGGGCGGGGACCCCTTCGTCCTCAAGGACGACCTGATAGAGTACATGCTGAGGAGGCTCAGCGAGCTGGACCACGTGGTCCACATAAGGATAGGCACAAGGTTCCCCGTCACGATACCCTTCAGGTTCACCAACGAGACCGCCGAGATGCTGGGCAGCTTCATAGAGCCTGGCAAGCGCTACGTCTCCATAGTGACCCACGTAGAGTCAGCATACGAGGTAACCCCTGAGATGGCCGAGGCAGTGTACAAGCTGAGGAGGAACGCTGTCCACGTCTACAACCAGCAGGTCTTCACCCTGTGGAACAGCAGGCGCTTCGAGACCGCCGCGCTGAGGATAGCTTTGAAGAAGGTGGGCATAGACCCCTACTACACGTTCTACCCGAAGGGCAAGTGGGAGCACAAGGACTACGTGGTGCCGGTGGCCAGGATATTGCAGGAGAGGAAGGAGGAGGCCCGGCTCCTCCCCGGAATGTTCCGCACCGAGGAACCGGTCTTCAACGTGCCCAGGCTGGGCAAGAACCACCTGAGGGCCTGGCAGGACCACGAGCTGATAATGATAAGGCCCGACGGGAGGAGGGTCTACCTCTGGCACCCCTGGGAGAAGAACATCCAGCTGGTGGACCCCTACATCTACACCGACATAGTGTCGATCAAGCACTACCTCGACAGGCTGGAGGAGCTGGGCGAGGACCCGGAGGACTACAAGAGCATATGGTACTACTATTAGAGGTTTTTACCTGTATGCTTTTTCTACCAGAGCTTATGGAGCCATGATACCTGTTTTGGCTAAACTTTACACTTACTAGCCTATTGGAGTCAAAATCACCAAAACTGTACACAACTAATGGATATTGATAAATAGCATTTTTTGTAAAAATAATATTAGAGAATGGTGTGCAGGCATGGTTAAGACAGTTAGCTACTCCCTCACAGTTAAGAGTAGCCTAGACAACGTTCTCTCCATCATAAGTTCCCCTAAGGTGTTCATACCCCTCTGGCCCTACCTCACCGAGTACAGGGAGCACGAGGGGACCCACACGGTCATACTTCAGTTGAAACGATTCGGCTTCGCAATGAAGGTCGAGTACACTATCAGTGTATCCTACAACGAGAAGGAGGGTAGCTACGTTTACACGGGTAAGGCGCCCGCCAAGTTCTTCGCCGTCTCCGCCAAGGCGCAGCCTACCAACCAGCACGTGAAGCTCACCATAGAGGTCACGTACTCTGGCGAGTACGAGAGGTTCTCCAAACCCCTCCTCGAGGAGTTCGCCGAAAACCTGGCTAAGCGCGTGGCTAAGCTGGCCGAGGCAAAGGTATCGCCCAGGCCTGCCGCGAAACCTCTGGCCCTAGACATGCCGGATTCCTCCAAGTTGGTGGATCCGAGCTTCCTTCTGAAAGTCATGACCAGCAGCAAGATGGAGACCGTCGCCACGGTGGATCTCAGCTCCGAGACCCTCGGCAAGCTTGTGGAAGACATTGTTTCCAAGAGCGTTGGAAGAACCCTCTACGTCAAGCTCGAATCCGAGGAGGGCGGAGGCGTAGCCAGGCTCCTCATAGAGGATGGGAGGATCACGGGTGTAGCCCTAGAGGTTGGGGAAGAAGTCCTCCTCGGCGCAAAGGCGCTGGAAGCCCTGCCCGGCCTGGCTAAGGGCAGGTGGCGGCTCGTGGTCTCCCAGCTCACATCCGAGTAGCGGCGAACCGTTTATACATGCCTTACCACAATTTTTCTATTGCGCCCGATGAAGACCCGTCGGGAAACGCCCGCATCGTCTGAGAGGTGACGAGTCCTCCGGCTTCGAGGGCCCATTCATACCTCCCCAGCAGCCTCCCTCAGCCAGCCCAGAGTATCTCTATATCTGAACACAGGCCCCTCCAGACAGAGGAGGAACGGGGTTCCGGGAAGAGTGCAGGAGCCGCAGGCCCCTACACCACACTTAACCATGGTCTCAACGGATACCCAGAGCTCCACGCCCAGGGCCTCCAGAGCACGGCCCAGCGCTAGGAGCATCGCTGGCGGCCCGGCAGCCACCACGTGGTCGGGTCCCTCGCTTCCCAAAACCTCTAAGGCCAGGTCAACAGAGGTGCCCCGGTAGCCCACGGAGCCGTCCTCCGTAGCCACCAGCACGTGGGCACCATGGGCCTCCAGCAGCCTGGGCACCGAGCCCACCTCGCTGGCCGCCCTGGCCCCATATACCACGGTGAGCCGGGGGCCTAGTAGGCGAGCCATATAGATGAAGGGTGCCACGCCTGAGCCGCCAGCGATGCCGAGGACCCTGCCCCTGGGCTGGAAAGGCCTGCCGAACGGCCCCCTAAGCCCCACCAGGCTTCCGGGCCTCGAACCGGCCAGGGTCCTCGTGGTCGGGCCGCGCGGCTTCACAAGTATGTGTATCCTGCCGTCCTCGTAACCAGCGGCACTCATAGGCACCTCCTCCAGGCCGGGGAGCCACACCATGTAGAACTGCATAGGGCCCGGAGTGTCCATAGGCTCCATAGGCTCCAGGACGAGGAGACGCATCGTCTCGGAGACGGTCACATTCTCTAGAACTCTGGCGGCAATCATGGAGCCTCTGACCATCATGCGCCCCACCCACCCTATGCTGGGCTGGCTTAAAACTCCACCCTAGGAGGGCTTATATCGGCCGCCGCCAAAACTATCCGCAGACACCGTCAGGGGTGCCCCTCAGGGTTGAGCGAGCTGGCCGCGATAGATTATGCCAAATACCCCTACCTGGCCGACGTTAGGCGGTTCATAGAGGAGCACTACCCCGGCCTCAGCTTCGAGGCTATACTGGAGAGGGACAACAGGGTCCTTGCCAGGGCATTCGAAAGGATAGAGCAGGCCGTGTCCCAGGGAAGGGTGGGGGAGCCGGGCACCTATACCTATGTGGAGGAGGTCCTAGCCTACTACGCCTCCATAATCCTGGTCTCCCTCTCCACCAGCAGGTGGCTGGCCGACCGCTACGCCCTGGCTGAAGCAGAGAGGTCCTACCTCCACATGGTGGGAGAGCCATCCGAGACCCTAGTATCCCTGGCCAGGCTGCTGGGCATAAAGGCCAGACACTCCACCACCAGCATAAGGATCTTCAAGACCAGGAGGGGTGGATACATAGTCAGGATGTACCCCTACGCCATCCACTTCTCCGACTACCTGAGACTGGCCTCGAGGCTCACCGGGGATCCTTCCTGGAAGCTGGTCAACCAGCCCCTCCTCGGCGGCTGGGTCTACATAGATAGGAAGGCCAGGTTCGCGAGGCTGCTGAAGGAGGCTGTGCAGACCAGGGTTAGGGAGCAGATACGTCTTGTCGAGGAGGTGCCCCCTCCCCTAAAGCCCCTGGCCGACAGGGTTTCGGAGATACTCTCCAAGTACGGCAGGACTCCCGGGAGAGGCGTCTTCCCAGAGGCGCCGGACAGGGTGGAGCCCGAGGCCTATCCGCCATGCGTAGCCGAGATCCACGCCAAGGCCCTAAGGGGCGAGCACCTCTCGCACCACGAGAGGTTCGCGATAGCAACGTTTCTCCTCAACATAGGCGCCTCAGTCGACGAGGTCGTCGACGTTTTCCGCAACATGCCCGACTTCAAGGAGAAGATCGCCAGATACCAGGTGGAGCACCTCGCAGGCCTGAGGGGCGCGGGAACCAAGTACAGGGTGTACAGTTGTGAGAAGATGAAGAGCCTGGGCATATGCAGGGCCGACTGCGGGACCAGGACGCCCCTATCGGCCTACTACCGGAACCTTAGGAGGATGAGGAGGAAGACCGAGGCAGTGGAGGGCTAGAGCTCGAAAACTATCTTCTCGCTTCCCCCCACCCTGTCACCCCTCCTGGCCCACAGCAGGAGTATGTTGCCATTGCCGAGGACCTCGTACTCAGTCTCCATCTCGACCTCCACCACCCTGGCTCGGGGAGGGAACATCCAGTAGACCTCGTAGTCGTACTCGGCCACGGACTCCTCGTATATGTTCTCGTATATATTGAGCCCCCTCCTCAAGGGCGCCTTAAAGTAGATTATGAAGGTAAGGTAGGGGGAGTCCGGGGACCCCCTGTGCTCCAGCCCCACGGCCTGGACCCTTGGCCTCACAGTCCTGCCGTTGACTATGACCCTCTCCCCGTCCAGCTCCTCCTGCATGTTGGCGGCGAGGCGGGCCATCTCCCTCTCATAGTCGAGGGGCCTGTGGAGGAGCCTCGCATAGTATTCGTCGGGGTCATAGTAGTCGAAGACCAGTATCTCGTAGACCTCGCCCCTCCTCGACACGGTGAAGAAGCCCTGTGCGTGGACAGGCACTATATCGGCCACGCCGGAACCCCTGTAACCATCCCGTCTGCCCAGTGAAAAATCATGCCATCCCACGTCCACCGGGGAGCCAGACACGGGGCTCGAGCCCGGCCCCCCGCATTGCCCTCAACGCGGCTTCAACGCATGCCGCCAGGCTGTGGCAGCGGAAAAGGTGCGTAGAGTCCCTCGTGTCGCTGGAGCCGAAGCCCTCGAGAGCCGGCTCGAGCACTGCCGCCAGCCCCGAGGAGAGGGTGCTCTCAAGCCTCCTCCCAGTATATGCATAGACCACAGCCTCCACGCTCACCCTGGGGTCCGAGGTTAGGTAGTCTATATGCCAGCGGAGCCGCTTGCCGCGCCTGAGGTGGCGGGAAACCCTGGCTGCCAGCCCTCCGGGACCAAGGGCTGAGCCTACGTACATGTAGAAGCCCGGCTCGAACTCCGCGAGGCCCAGCCTACCCACAGTGCCCCTGAAGAACCCGTGAAGCCTGAGAACCAGGATATAGACGCCTGGCAGGCTGCCCGGCGCACCGTGATCCTCGGCCAAGCTCTGCACCCTTCCGGCCAGGGGGTGAGAATTGGGCCGGGAGTGACCCGCCCCGTGTACATGGATCCCCGGGGACACGGGTCGGCTTCACACGGGACCGGGGCACTGCCAGTGAATACTTGGTGCTGGCAGATATATAAGCGTGACCTGCCGGGACCTCTAGGATTAATTAGGGTTAGAAGCTGGTGCCCATGGAGCCTGACTACCTGTTCCGGGCGGCGAGGATCTCGGGCTCCTCCATGAAGGGGGTTCTCATCTCCTCCAGGTCGTCCTCGAGCCGGGAGACACGCCTACTCAGGTTGGAGATCAGCTTCCTCAGATTCTGCATCCTGCCCTCCAGGATCAGGAAGCGCTCCTCTACTGTTTGCATGAGCTCAGTTATAGCCCTCTTGAGTTCGAGAAGCTCTTCCTCCTTCTGGGGGTGCCCGTTGGTCCCCCCGAGGCCCAGCGTGCCGCCCGAGCCGTCGAGCCCCATCCTAATATACAGCTTGACGAGGTCTGTAACCTGTATTCCAAGCTCCTCGGCACGCTTCTTGAGCTCCCTGTACACCCTGTCAGGCACCGATAAGTGCACCGTAGGCAACAGTCTTCTCCCTACAAGAAAACTCTTGTGATTCTAATATATAAATATACTACCTCCAGTCTTTTTTTATCAATCTTCCTACATATGACGGTGTCCAAGA
>WAQK01000064.1 GCA_015520265.1 Pyrodictiaceae archaeon
AGAGGGGGCTGGGGTACAGCTCCCTTATGATCCTGGTGTTGGGTATGAGGCAGTGCCCACCTATGTAGGCGGGGTAGTAGACGGGCCTGTCTCCCAGGACCTCGTGGACCTCGCCTATGAACTCCGCCACCCCCGCGATGTCGGCGCCGAGGGTCCGGGCGGAGCGATGGGCCTCCTGCCAGAACGCGATCATCACGGCCCTGTACACGGTCTCGTAGATCTTGGCGAGTTCCAGGGTCTCGGGGTGCTCCGATCCCTTAACCTTGAGCCCCATGGCCTCCAGGTGCTCTATGAAGGTGTCGAGCTCCTCGCCGGGCAGGGATGCGACCCACTTGGGCCAGAACTTGAGGTGCTCCTTGATGTGGGGGTGCTTACCCCTCACGGGGCTGAAGGCCACGGGGACCCTTAACTCCTCGTATACCCTCCTAGTGGTTCCGGGCGCCACCGTTGAGTGGATGATTATCCTCTGGGGCTTGTACCTCTCCACGTACCACCTGGTGGTCTCCAGGAACCTCTCGCTGTAGGGGTAGCAGACGTGGAGGAAATCAACACCCACAGGGACCTCGTCAAACCCGTGCACAGTCTTCGACGGGTCGATGTCGACGCCGTACACCTCGAACCTCCAGGACTCGGCGAGAAGCTCGTAAATCGGCCTACCAACCTCGCCAAGCCCAGCCACGAGAACCTTCAGACCCATAACGCACTACCTCTATGATGTGGGCACCTTGAGGTTTAAATCAGCTATGTAGCGGTTAGAGTAGCAGAGTTGGCACACCTACCAGCTTAGCTACTTCCAGCTGGATGCGGTCCCGCGACACTAGCTGCGCTTTCCTACCCTCAGCCTGAGCTATGAATAACGCGTCATAGATAGGGATGTTGTGCTCCAAGGCTATGTCTAGGGCACGGGCGAGATAGTGCTCCTGGGGCTCTACGCGTAGCACGGTCCTAGACAGTTCTAGGAGGTTGCCGAGAATTGTTCTGGCGGAGGCCTGGTCAATATCACCTAGTAGCCTGACTCGTTTCCGCAGCGCATTTAGAGTCTCTTTCACGGCTAGCGGCAAAGTATATGGTCTCTGGAATACTGTGTCCTCTAGCCTCTCCCACCCCTCCTCTCTGAGAAGGTAAGCGGCAAGTATGGAGGAGTCAATGACTCTCTCTGTCACTTCTTATCCACCTTACCGTGGTTCCTGCCGGGAGTTCGGGAATTTTTTCGAGGTGTTTCCTGATGCGCTGCCTGAGCATTTCGGCCTCATACTCGGCTAGCCTCTCCTCTATGAACCGCCTGATCTCCTCGCTCCAGTTGATCTTCGCTTTTCTCATGCGTTTCTTAAGTTCCTCTGGTACGCGGATGCTTACCACTGCGGACATTAGGGGTCCCGTAGACATTATTGTATCACATTATTGATAAATCATCCTGTATACTGTAGTGCACTACCCTCACCAGCCGATATGCATGGTTGTGTATAACGGGTGTTTATATTTTCCCATTGCACGTTATTATGGTAGAGTGGGAGTCTTGGAGTTCAAGTTACTCAGACTAGATCTTACTAACCAGAAGGCGCGTGAAGAGAAGATCGACGAGAAGACCCTGAGGAGGTTCCTGGGAGGCAGGGGCCTGGGAGCCTACCTGGCGTTGAAGGAGATCCCTAAGGGCGTGGACCCGTTCTCCCCTGAGAACAGGATCTACATCCTCACGGGGCCCTTGACGGGTACAGGAGCCTTCGAGACGGGCAGGTACCACGTGGTGGGCAAGAGCCCCCTAACAGGGATCCTGGGCGACAGCAACAGCGGCGGCCAGTTCGGCCCCTGGCTCCGGTTCGCCGGGTACGACGGCATAGTCGTGGAGGGCATCAGCGAGGACCCGGTGTGGGTTAGCATAGTTGACGGGGAGGTCAAGTTCCACTGCGCCTCCCACCTCTGGGGCAAGGGCGTCATCCACACGGAGAAGGTGATCAGGGAGGAGATGGACACCACCTCGGAGAGCGTCGGCAGCGTTCTAGCCATAGGGCCTGCTGGCGAGAACCTGTCCAGGATAGCCGCGATAATGAACGACAAGTATAGGGCGGCCGGCAGGACGGGTCTAGCGGCGGTGCTGGGCTACAAGAAGCTGAAGGCCATATTCGTCAAGGGGTCGAGGCAGCCCGAGATAGTTGACCGGGACAGGTTCAACAAGGCCGCCAAGGAGCTGGTTAAGAAGATACAGGAGCACCCCATAAGCCAGTCCCTACATCAGTACGGAACCGCTGTGCTGGTCAACGTGATCAACCAGCACGGAGCCTTCCCCACCAAGAACTGGACAACCGGCATCTTCGAGAAAGCCTACGACATAAGCGGCGAGCACATGGCCGACACCATCCTAGTGGACAGGAAGGGATGCTGGGGCTGCGTCATCAGGTGCTCCAGGGTCACCAAGGTGGCCTCTGGCCCCTTCACAGTACCAACCTCCGAGGGCCCCGAGTACGAAACCGTGTGGGCCATGGGCGCCAACACGATGATCGGGAACCTGGAGGCCCTCGCCAAGATCAACTACCTGGCCAACGATCTGGGCTTCGACACAATAAGCATGGGCAACACTATGGCGGTGCTCATGGAGCTCTACGAGAAGGCGAAGAAGGGCGAGCTCCCCGAGGATAAGGCCAAGAAGCTGCTGGACCTGCTGGAAGACATTAAGCCTGAGTGGGGAGACCCCCACGCCTTCGTTCAGGTCATGTGGAGGGCCGCCTACAGGCACGGCATCGGCGACTACGTGGCTGAGGGCGCCAAAAGGCTGGCCGAGGCCTTCGGATCCCCCGACTCTGCGATCCACGTCAAGGGCTTGGAACTCCCAGCCTACGATCCCAGAGGGATCAACAGCATGGCCCTCAGCTACGCCACCAGCAACAGGGGAGGCTGCCACCTCAGAGCCTACGCTGTGAGCTTCGACGTCCTCGGCGTCCCGAAGAAGTTCGACCCCCTCACCGTGGACGAGGAGAAGGTGAAGCTGGTCAAGTACCAGCAGGACTACTTCGCCGTCATCGACTCCCTCGTGGTGTGCAAGTTCAACACCTTCTCCACCGACATAGGCGACTACGTCGACGTGCTGAACGCGGTGACCGGCTGGGATGTCACGGCTGAGGAGCTGATCGAGACGGGCGACAGGATCTACAACACTGAGAGGCTCTTCGCCGTCAGGGAGGGCCACGGCTACAAGGACACGCTGCCCAAGAGGCTCCTCGACACCCCGCTGCCCGAGGGCCCCGCCAAGGGCAAGACGGCCAGGGAGGCGCTGGAGAAGTATCTGCCGGTCTTCTACCAGGTCCGCGGCTGGGAGGACGGGAAGCCGAAGCCCGAGACCCTGAAGAAGCTGGGCCTCGACGAGTTCCTCTACATAGTGGTTTAACCCTCGAACCAACAACTATTTTTTAACACACGTTAACCCCTCATTCTAGGTGCACCAGCATTGAAGGTCACATGCGTGTTCCTCCAAGAGTTCATCAAGATGGCGGGAGCCCACAAGATAACCGTCGAGCTGGGTGAGGGCGCCACCGTAAGGGACCTGGTTGAGAAGCTGGACCGAGAGGTGGTCCCGGGGATCAAGGAGAAAGTGTTGGAAGGCGACCAGGTCAAGTGGCCGGCGGAGATAGCGGTCAACGGGAGGAGAATAGAGTTCCTCGAGGGCCTCGACACCAAGCTGAGGGAGGGTGACCAAGTAATATTATCCCCGAGGGCACTATTCGTACTATGAGGGGCCAGTGGTGAGGATCAAAGTCAGGGCCCTCGCCGATCTCAGGTTCGCCCTCGGAGGCTTCGAGAAGGAGGTGGAGATCCCCGGAGCCGAGGCCACCGTGGGCCAGATCCTCGAGCACCTCTACAACCAGTACCCCAAGCTCAGGGAACAGCTGGAGCACGGCAGCGGCAGGAGCGACGTGGCCATCCTGGTGGACGGAGTCAACATAATCCACCTCCAGGGCCTAGAGACCAAGGTGAGGGACGGAGCCGTCATAGCACTAATACCGCCAGCCGGGGGAGGCTAGAACCACGGAGAGGTGGGGGTTAAAGGTCTTCCAGTAGCGTTGTGAAGACGTCGTGATGCTCCTCCTCTTCCGCCAGTATCTCCTCGAACATCCTAGCGGTAACTATGTCGCCCTCCTTTCTCGCAACCTCCACTATCTCCTTATACAGCTTTATGGCCTCCTCCTCATCCCTCACATCTTGCTCCAGCATCTCCTTGAGATCCTTGCCCACGTTTATAGTGCTTGGCTTGGTTGTCGGCGTCCCGCCTAGGTAGACAAGCCTCTCCGCGATCCTCTCCGCATGCTTCATCTCCTGGATAGCTATCTTCTTGAAGGCGTCCTTAACGGCGAACCCCTTTACGCCGCTCCAGAGAACATGTTGCCACATGTATTGGATTGATACCTGTAGCTCGCGGGCTATGGCCTCGTTCATCATATCTAAAAGCTTCTGGGAAGCCAAGGCTTATGCACCCACGAATAAATTATAATTGCCCCGAGTTTTATCGTTTGCCATCCTTCGACCAAAGTACGGGTAAAACCCAATAGCATCAGTAGTTACAGGTACAGATAAATATGGAGCGTAGTTAACCCTGGGTGAAGGTTATGGGGGAGAAACGGCTCCTAGCAGTCACGCTTACCCTATCTTTGTTCCTGGGGCTAGCCACCCTAGCCGTTGCAGTATATCTTTCCGAGAACCCTCATCAGGGCTCCCGGGGCGAGGTTTACATATCCCGGTACGAGGCATCCCTGGACTCCGACGGCGTGCTCAGGGAGAAGTACACCTACGTTCTAGGGGAGCGCAAGCAAATGATCTACAGGAGCTGGGACACCCCGCTGACCCGCGGAGACAGGCCACTCGGCTCCGAGGGCTACATAGAGGTCGTAGGAGTAGCCTGCCCTCCCGGCACGGTGCCCTACGTAGTAGACTACAGGGGCGAGTTGGAACTCCTGCTACCAGCCTCCCCCGAGGTGCGGGGAGATGTGGAGCGCATCATAGAAAAATACGGCGTGAGGAGCGAGGCGGGCTGCTACGCTCCCCAAGGCCTGGGCCCCGGAGCCTATGTGGCGGTCTACACCTTTCAGCTCCACCCGCCCCTCAGGTGTGGGCCTGACGCCTGCCTCCTAGACCTCTCCCTGGCGGCTGCCGGGAGGCACGTCTACTACGACGAGTTCAGCGTGGCCGTGTCGGGGGCCCAGATGGTCTACCTGCACCCTGCGTCGCCGGGCAGGGTGGAGGCTGGCCACGGATCCTGGCTCGTGGAGGGGAAGGGGCTGCCCTCAAAATCCGTCCTCAGGATCCTGGCCCTCTACCCGCGTGGCACCGGGATGCCTGCTGGAAGCGTGGAGGAGGTGGAAGACGCCTTCGCCCTGGCCAGGAGCATGGTGGAGGACGCATGGTACAGGGTTAGCCTCGCCAAGACCATGCTGGTCGGCGCGGGGCTCGCGGCAGCTGCGGCGCCCCTCGTGGGCGTAGGGGTCTACCTGGCGCGGGGGAGGGAGGGGAAGCCAAGGTACCCCGTGCCCCAGGGTGTGCCTCCCGACACGGGCGAGAAGCCCTGGCAGGTCAACCTGCTCTATCACGGCCAGGTTGGGAGCCTGTCTACGGACGCCGTTGTTGCCACAATCCTGGACCTCGCCGACTCGGGCGTGGTGAAGCTGAGGGAGAGCAGCGGGCGCGTCTTGTTGAGCCTGGACGAGGAGGCCCTTAAGGGAAGGAAGCTGGACGGGTTCGAGGCGGCGGTGGTGGAGCTCCTCAGAACCCTGGGCGGCGAGGAGGTCGACCTCAAAGAGGTTGGGGAGAGGGTTAAGCGGGACCCCGAACTCAAGGCTAGGATCAAGAGCCTCGCCCTCAAACTCATGGTCCCTGGCAAGGAGGCGGAGAGGCTGGCCCGAGAGGCTGTGGAGTCGTCCAGGCTCTTCTTCGCAGCGCCCCTTATAGCATCGATACTCATGGCGGTGGCGGCAGCGGTGCTGGGCCACCAGCTGGGCCTCCAGGGCATCATGGGGGGCGGCGTCATAGCACTACTACTCTCGGCCCTAACCTACGCGCCCCTCCTGGCTGCGCCGGTCTACGTTTATGGTAGGTGGAGGCCCGGCTACCTGGAGAAGTACCTTGCGTGGAGAAGGTTCCTCGGGTGGCTCGACGAGATGGGTGTGGGCCGAGCCGGGCTCTCCAGACTAGCCGGGGGCTGGTACAAGCTCCTAGCATACGCAGCCGCCCTGGGGCGCGGCGAGAAGGTGGCCAGGGTCCTTGAAGACACGGGTATAAGGGAGGCCGTGGCCGCCGCCATTGCCTACAGCTACATCCACACCCATTACCACAGGAACCGGCTGGGAGGGGCGGTGCCCTCAGGGGGCGGTGGCGGAGGAGGAGGCTTCGGCGGAGGAGGCGCCGGGGCCAGGTAGCCGGGCTAGTCCCACCCACTGGCCTCAAGGGCCTCCTGGAGCGCTCTCTTGAAGTCGTCCAGGTAGACGCCAGCCAGCTCCGCCCTTGTGGAGAGCCTCGACAACACTATGTCTATGTTGGTCGCGGTGGGCGGCATCCCCTCCAGTGCCGCCAGGGTGCTGAAGGGCTCGGCTGGCGGGGCGGCGTAGAAGGACCCCTCCAGCCTCGCAGCCGCTATTACGCCGGACTCCACGGCTACCCCCACCTTCACGTAGTATCCTCCCCTCCTCGACTCCCCTACTGCGAGGCCCCGGGTGCCCAGGTAGGCCCTCCACCCAGGCTCGCCGTAGCTCGAAGCTATCCTGTCGAGCCCGCTCCACTCGGGCTTCTCCTCCTCCGCCTGGCCCAGGATGGGTGAGAGACACCTTTTTGCCGCGTTCTCGCATCGGAGGCCCGGCAGGTGTATCTCCACGACGCCCGGCCCGGCGCCCCGGGTTGCGAGCCTCGTCACCCCGAGGGCCCCTACGCCGCCCTCGTGGATGAGCCTGCCATCCCTGAACCCCCGGTACCCGGCCCCGCAGGCCTCCAGGATGCACCACGCGGCTTCGATGGCCTTGTCCAGTGTCTCGCCGAGCCCGGTGGAGGGGTGCACAAGGAATACGTAGGTACCCTCTTCCCCGTAGACCGCCTCGGGGCCCCCGGTCATCCTCCTGTAGGTGTGCTCAGGCTTGTCGGAGGACTGGTAGAAGCCCAGGACCCTGCCCCTCCATCTCCACGGGGCTGCGAAGCTGGCTGAGCGTATGGCGCCCTGGAGTGCGAGGTTGGACAGGTACTCGGCCAGGGCCTGGAGGTGGAAGGGTGATGGAGGCTCCGACGCGTCTACCCAGAGACTCCCGGCCATGCTACCCTACCTCTATGCCTAGGAGGGCCGAGGCCACGCGGCCGAACATGAAGGTGAGCACAGCCGCGCCCAGCCCCGCAATGGTTAGCTCCGCCATCTTCTTCTTTATGCTCAGCTCGGCGGAGACCGCTATTATGAAGCCTGTCCCGCTGATCATGGCGGCTGCGAAGAGGAAGGAGAGCGGCGTAGCTATCCTTATGGGGAGCCCCAGGAAGTAGGGGAGAAGCGGCACCATGGCTCCTAGGAGGTAGAATAGCCCGGTGTAGAGGCCCGCCTTGGCAGGGTTCTCCAGGGCCTCCTCCCTGAGTCCATGCTCCTCCTCGGCCACGAGCCTGGTCATCAGGTCCTGGTTCCTGGCCGCCTCCTCCGCCACGGCCTCCGCCGTTTCGCGGCTGAACCCCTTCTTGGCGAGGCTGCTGGCTATCCTCCGCTTCAGGACCCCCACCACGTGGCGGGACATGAGTCTTATCCTGTTGAGAACGCTGAGCCTCACCTCCCTCTGGGCCCTGACGCTGGTGAAGGAGCTTATCCCCATGGAGAGGGCCCCGCCTATCCCCACTATGGCTCCGCCCAGCGCGACGTAGATGGGGTCCCCGTATGCTCCTGCGAGGCCCGCGGAGACGGAGAGGATCTCGACGAGGCCGTCGCTCATCCCCAGCACAGCGTCCCTCACGTGCTCCATGAACTCCTTGAACCTCCCGCTCTCCTCCTCGAACTCCTGCTCGTGGATCAGCTCCTCCTCCAGGATCCTCCTAACCTCGCCCTTCTCCTCTTCGCTCAGCTCGGGGCTCTCCAGCATCTCCGAGTACATCTCTATGGCCCCGCGCTCCCCCCTCTCCAGCAACTTCAGGGTCAGGCCCAGGCCTAGGAGCCTGAAGAGCAGGGCTGAGAGCCTAGCTTTGAGCCCCACGCGGCCGATCCTGGGCTCCACCCCCCTCTCCTTGAGGAAGGCGCGCCAGAACTCCGCGTGCCTCTCCTCCATCTCCGCCATCTGGAGGAGCCTGTCCCTAATGGGGGCGTCCCGGTACATGTTGGCTAGGAGCCTGTAGATCTTGGCCGAGTACACCTCGTCCTCCAGGAAGGCCTTGGCGTAGCCCACTACGTCGACCCTTCCAGGCAAGCCGGGGACACCTGGAGAACCTGTTACCGCGTGAATGGTAAAAACGGTGTGGGCTACACCTCGAGGACCCGGCCGGGCGGTCCCCGGACCCTGATCCTCCCCTCCTCCAGCACCACCGCCTCGTCGGCAACGCGGCGGGCCAGAAGGTAGTCGTGGGTCGCCACCACCACGCCCATGCCTCGATCCCTCAGCTCCCGGAGCAGGGATGCCAGCCTCCTCCTCTTCTCCAGGTCTAGGTGGGCTGTGGGCTCGTCGAGGAGCAGCACCCTCGGCTCCGCCGCAACAGCCCTGAGGATGGAGACGAGCTGCGCCTCCCCGGCGGAGAGCTGGCCCCTCTCCCTGCTGGCCAGCCCTGCAACCCCCATGCGCTCCATCACGCTACGCGCCCTCTCAAGGGCCTCCTCGGGCGGGTATCCTCTCAGGAGGAGGCCGTAGGCCACGTTGTGGAGGGCCGTGCCCCTGACCAGGACGGGCTTCTCGTGCACGTAGACCACGAGTCTGCGGAGCCTAAGTCTCTGGGAGCCGTCGGAGGCCCAGAAGTCGGAGCCCCAGAGCCTCACCGTTCCCCGGGTGGGCCTGTAGAGGGTGCCTGCCAGCTTGAGCATGGTGGTCTTCCCTGAGCCGTTGGGCCCCACCACGGCGAGGATCCTCCCCTCACGTATCTCTAGGTCCACTCCCTCCAGGGCCCACCTCCTGGAGCCCGGGTAGGTGTGCCACACACCCCTAAGCTCTATCGCCGCCCTCACCGCTCCCTCAACCTCCCCAGGAACCTCAGCGTCAGGGACACGAGGACCAGTATGGCGACCAGCATGGCCCCCAGGCTCAGGGCCAGGCCGAACTCGCCCCTCGATACCTCCAGGGCTATCGCTGTGGTGATAACCCTGGTGTACCCCCTAATGTTGCCCCCCACCATGAGGGCCACGCCCAGCTCGCCGAAGGCCCTTGAGAACCCCATGACAACGGCAGCGGCTAGGCCGGGCAGCGACTCTGAGAAGACAAGCCTCGCCGCCTGCCTCTCGGCGGCGCCCAGGGCTAGGGCCAGCTCGCCGTACATGCTCCACGAGTGGGTGAGCACCCTGTATGCGACGGAGGTTATCAGCGGCGTTATCAGTATGGCCTGTCCAACCACTATTGCCTTGGGCGTGTAGAGGAGCCTAAACATGCCGAGGGGGCCCTGGCTGCTTAGCAGAAGGTATAGGAGGAGGCCCACCAGCACGGTGGGTATACCCACCAGGGCCTCGAGGAAGGGGACCAGGAGGCGGGAGGCCCTGGGCGACCTGGCCAGCATGTATGCCAGCACTATGCTCCACGTCGATGAGAGGAGGGTTGCCGTACCCGATATGGCCAGGCTCCTCGCAGCTATCTCCAGGGCCTCCCCCGGCAAGCCTCCCTCACCCTTCGGCAAGCTCCTGCCACTTCTCGGAGAGCCATTCAAGCCTGTCCCCGGCTGGGTAGAAGAGGGGCTGCTCGTACACGTCCTCCTTGTAGCTCGCTATAAGGTCCTGTGCCTCCCCCGCGACGAAGTCTGCGAACATCCTGGCGTACTTTGCCTCCTCGCCGCTACACGTGGGGACCAGGTATACGCTGTATATGTTGAGGAGCTGGTCGCCGCCCTGCACCATTATCTCGAGGTTGGGTATCTTGCCGTCCTTCCTGAACTTGAGGTAGGTGCCTATGTCGGTGAGCACGTAGGCGCCCCTCTCGTTGGCGACAAGCAGTGTGTTTCCCATTCCGCTGCCCGTCTCCAGGTACCAGGGCCTTCCCCGGGGGTCCAGGCCAGCCTCCCTCCATATGCTGAGCTCCTTGACGTGGGTGCCCGAGTTGTCGCCCCTACTGACGAAGAGGGCCCTGCCCTCCTCCCCTGCCTCGTATATCTTCTTGAAGGCGTCGACGGGGTCATCGTCGCCCCTTATCCCGGCGGGGTCCGATGGGGGGCCTGCTATGATGAAGTAGTTGTAGGCGAAGATCCTCCCCTCGGCTATGGCGCCCCTGGCCAGGTACTGCTTCTCAAGGCTCGGCGCGTGGACGAAGACCATGCAGGCGTCCCCCATCTCGGCTCGTCGGAGGGCCTCGCCGCTCCCGACGGCTATGAAGTCTATCTCGACGTTGGGGTGCTGCTTCTTGAACTGATCCTCCAGGTAGTCGAGGAGCCCTGTGGCGTAGAGGCTGGTGGTCGTGGTCACCCTGACCCTGACGGTCTGGGCTCCCAGCTGGGTCAGGGAGACGAGGACAGCGGCGGCGACAATGATGGCTAGAACCACGACTATGCGTGGCTTCACGATATGCACCGCCAATGTATATCGGCTATCCGATATATATTGTTAATTCATATCGGCTAGGCTGGCTTCACGCGGCCCCACTTCTCCAGAGCCCTCCTCAGCTCCCTGTGGGTCTCGGCGTACTCCTCTAGAGGCACGCCCTTCAGGTACGCGTCTATGGCCTGCCTCACGGCCGCGGCGCCAGCCCTGGGCCCGTCGGGGTGTCCCAGCACGCCGCCGCCCACCTGGATCACCAGGTCGGTGCCCAGGGCCTTCATGACGTCGGGCAGGGTGCCGGGGTGCAGGCCTCCGGACGATGTGGGTAGTGCTGGCTTTATGTGGCGCCAGTCCTGCTCCATGTGGAACTCGTCGCCCTCGGGCGGCTTGTAGTGGGTGGCCCTCAGCACGTTGGCGTAGTTTATCACCTCGCTGGCCTTGGCCTCAAGCTTCCCCACTCCGGGGGTGCCTACGTGGAGCTGGTCGACGCCTATGAGCCTGTAGAGCTTGGCTAGGACGAACATGGACATGCCGTGGAGGGGGTTCCTGGTGAAGGCTGCGTGGAAGGCCCTGTGGGCGTGGATCCCTAGGCCGTACTCCTCGGCCAGGTCCCTGATCCTCCTAAGAGCCGCCCAACCCACGATCACCACGTCGACCATTACGAACGGGTTGCCGTAGTCGGCCACCAGCTTGAGCCTCCTCTCCATCTCCTCCACGTCTGCAGTTATGTTGGCTAGCCAGACCTTCCTCTCACCCGTCTCCTTCTCGGCCCTGTCTATAGCCCTCATCACGTGCTTGGCCCTAGCCTCGAACCTGCAGAAGGAGGGGCTCGTCAGGTTCTCGTCGTCCTTGGCGTAGTCCATGCCTCCTGCTAGGAACTCGTAGACCACCTCGCCGAGCTCTTCGGCTGTGAAGCCGACCTTGGGCTTGGGCACCGTTCCAACTATGGGCCTGTCGTAGACCTTGTAGATCTCCCTGACGCCCCGGATCCCCTTGGCGGGGCCTTTGAAGTGCTCCAGGAACCTGGGAGGCAGGTAGATGTCCTCGACCCTCAGGCCCTTAACCCTCTTCATGCCATACACGTTCCCGGCAACCGAGGCCAGGAAGCCCGGCAGGTTGCCCTCCTCGAACAGATCCACAGGGTAGGCGACGCGGACCAGGTAGCTTCCGTCGCCCAGGCTCTTTATCTCGTAGGCCCTGCCTCGGAGCTTCCAGATCCTGTCTGGCACAACTGAGAGGGTGGTCCATGTGCCTACGCTGCTCTCCGAAGCCACGGCGCCAGCCGCCTCCCTTATGGTGAAGCCCTCTGCCGGGGTAACCCTGAACACTACGACCACGTCGTTTTCGGGGTCGGGCACATACTTCTCATCTATGAAGGCGTCGTACCACTCGAACTTTCCCGTCAACACGGGTACACCTCGCCTGTTCTATACTCAACTATACCTAATAATCATGATTCCTATGCGCGGAAAACTAACCGGTAAGCTTCGAAATACTTACATATATGGTGATGATGGCTAGTCTAAAAGGTATATTAGGGGAAACATCCAATTAGTCTAACAGGTAATAGGCATGGGCGTATCCCCAGACCCCGGGTTCTGCGGCAACTGCACCCACTACGCGCCCCACTACCCCTACAGCTTCATGGGGCTGTGCTGCAAGACCGGGGAACTCCACGTATACGTGGAGAAGCCGTGCCCCGACTACGCGCCCCGCACAGGGCGCGAGGCGCTGAAAGCCCTCAGCGAGAGGGGCTGGGCCTACTGCGCCACGTGTATGGAGCCCATCTTCACGCCTGGAGACATGGAGACGCATAGGGGCCACCTCGTGGTGGCCGAGGTCTTCGTCGACGAGGCGGGCTTCGAGGATTCGCCCGCAGCCGACTAGACTTGATGGGTGGAAACTTGCGGAGCGAACTGGTTTTCATGCTGGGAGGCCCCCAGGGGGCGGGCCTCGAGACCAGCGCCCAGATCCTCACGACGAGCCTGGCCCACCTGGGCTACGGCGTCGTGTCGGACAGGGAGTACCACTCCAACATAAGGGGCAAGCACAGCTACGTCCACTTCAGGGCCTCCTCCGAGGGGACGCCGCTGGCCCTCACCTACCCGGTCGACCTGCTGGGAGCCATGGACGCCGAGACCGTGTTTACCCACTACCACGACCTGGCCCCAGGGGGCTTCCTGGTCTACGACGAGAGCCAGGAGAAGGCCAGGTTCGACAGGATCCCCAGCATGGGCAAGGAGCTTAAGGCGAGGCTGCGCCGCGAGTTCGCCGAGCTGGGGCTGGACGGCACCCTGGGCTCCCTGGCCAGGTGGCTCTCGGAGAGGGGGATCAGGCTGGTGGGCATAAGCTATCCCGACGTGCTCTCCAAGCTGGCCGAGAAATATGGGCTTCAGAGGGCACAGGCTTCGAGGTATGTGAGCTCCATACTGGTTGGGGCCGTGGCGGGCCTCATGGGGCTCGACGAGGACGCGGTTAGGGCAGGGATAGAAAGGAGGTTCGCGGGCAGGGAGGCGCTGGTGGAGCAGAACACCTACCTTGCCAGCATGGTGGCCGAAACCGTGAGGAGGATGCATGGGGAGCCCCTAAGGCTGGAGAGCCCCGCCGAGCCTCCGGGCGAGGTTATGGTGGCCAGCGGCAACGACGTGGTGGCCCTCGGCAAGGTGGTGGGGGGCCTCAGGTTCCAGGCCTACTACCCCATAACCCCGGCCGCCGACGAGAGCTTCCTCCTCGAACGGTACGAGAGGGTGGGGGAGGAGGCGAGCCTCGTGGTCCTCCAGACCGAGGACGAGATAGCCGCGATATCCTCAGTCATAGGCGCGGCCCTGACCGGCGCGAGGGCCGCCACGGCCACCAGCGGGCCGGGCTTCAGCCTCATGGTGGAGGCCCTGGGCTGGGCGGGGATCAACGAGGTCCCAATAGTGATAACATATTATCAGAGGGGAGGACCCTCCACCGGGCTACCTACTAGGGGTAGCCAGAGCGACCTGTTCTTCACCCTCTTCGCCTCCCACGGCGAGTTCCCCCGCATAGTGCTGGCCTCGGGCGACCACCTGGAGGCATTCCGGGACGCCGTAGAGGCTTTCAACCTGGCCGAGAGGTACCAGACCCCGGTCATCCACCTCGTGGACAAGTTCCTGGCCAACACCATAGCCACCATGCCGGTGCCGGATCCCTCCGGCCTCAGGGTCGACAGGGGCCTCCTGGCCGAGGAGCCCGGGGAGGGCTACAAGAGGTTCGACTTGTCCTCAACATTGTCGCCCAGGGCCTTCCTGGGCGCAGGCCCGGTCATGTGGTTCACAGGCGACGAGCACGACGAGGCGGGCCACATAACCGAGGACCCCGAGCTCAGGGCGGCGATGTACGAGAAGAGGATGAGGAAGCTGGAGCTGGCGGATAGGGAGATACCGCCCGAGGAGAGGGCGGTGCTCTACGGGTCCAGGGATGCCGACATACTCCTCCTCGGCTGGGGCTCCGTTAAGGGCGTGGCCCTGGACGCTGCCAGGGTTCTAGAGAGGGAGGGGATCAGTGTGGCGTACCTGCATCTGAGGATCCTGGAGCCCTTCCCCTCCAGCCACGTGAGGGGGATCCTCGAGGGCTTCGGTCCCGGCAGGGTGGTGGCTGTTGAGCACAGCTATAACGCCCAGTCGGCCATGCTGGTCGCCCTGAAAACAGGCTTCACCGTGGGGAGAAGCATCGTGAAGTACACTGGGAGACCCATATACACCAATGAGCTTGTGGACGCGGTTAAACGCGTCCTCAAAGGAGAGGAGAGGGTGGTGCTGAGCTATGGCGCTTAACCCCAACCAGTACAGGACGGATGTCTGGATAGACTGGTGCCCCGGCTGCGGCAACTTCGGCATAACCACCGCCATCTACCGGGCCCTGGCGGAGCTGCAGCTGGAGCCCTCCAGGACCGTGATAGTCTCGGGCATAGGGTGCTCTGGTAAAACGGCGCACTTCGTCAACGTGAATGGTGTCCACACCCTTCACGGCAGGGCCATACCCTTCGCCACCGGTATAAAGCTGGCCAATCCCAGCCTCGAGGTCATAGTCCACGGCGGCGACGGCGACCTCCTAGGCATAGGGGCTGGCCACTTCGTAGCCCTGGGCAGGAGGAACCTGGACATAACGGTGATAATGCACAACAACGGCGTCTACGGGCTCACCAAGGGCCAGGCATCCCCCACGCTGAGGAGGGGGCTCAAGACCAAGGCTCTGGCGAAGCCCAACATCCAGGACGCTGTGAACCCCATAGCGCTGGCCCTAGCCTCCGGCTACACCTTCGTGGCGAGGAGCTACGCCCTCGACACCAAGCACCTGGTGGAGACCATTAAGAAGGCGGTCCGGCACAGAGGCTCTGCCTTCATAGACGTTCTCCAGCCCTGCGTCGCCTACAACGACATACTCACCATGCACTACTACAGGGACAGGATCTACAGGCTCGAGGAGGAGGGCTGGGACCCCGTGGTGAGGGAGCCCAGCGAGGAGGAGGCCGAGGAGAAGATATCCAGGGCGTGGGAGAAGAGCATGGAGTGGAACGACAAGATACCCATAGGCGTCTTCTACCAGAACCCCCACGTGCCGACCTTCGAGGAGAGGCTTGCCGAGAGGTTGCCAGAGTACCTCGACAACCCGCCAGCGCTGCAGAGGATAGCCGACCCCTCCGGGAAGCCCCTGGTAACCCCCGAGCACTTCCGCAGGGCCTTCAAGGACTTCATAGTCAAGGTCAGAAGGTAATATAGCGGGCGGCTTCAAGGATAGGCACGAAGCATTTTTCTAGAGAACCTCTTATACCACTCGAACTCCTCCGGAGAGACGATATGTATCTCTACAGGCGCGTCCAGGCCTATCTCCTCCAGTATAGCTATAACTATCTTGGACCTTTCCGAGACCCTTCCCGGAGTATTGGGGGACACTACTAGCACGTCAATGTCGCTGGCCATGGTGGCGTCGCCCTCGGCGGCGGAGCCGAAAAGGTATACCTCCACGGCCCCTAGGATCTTCTCGGCAATATTCCCGATACGCTCCGCTACCCTCACCGGGTTCTCCAAGTACCTGCGCAGCCGCTCCCTGTACCTTCGGGTCAGCCAAGGCCTACTCATCGCCAAGCTCCTCCAGTAGCTTCAGGAAATCCTCAACCAATGTAAGCATGTGGCTGGCCTCCTCGGCTTCGAACTCTACGGGCAGGTACCGGGCAGCTATGTATGCGGATTCACGGTTTCCTATAACGTCAATGTTCTCTTTAAAGAACTTCTCTATACGTGAATCCCCCGTGGTCTCGGCAAGTATGCGGAACAGCCTCCTCAATGAATATGTGCGTGGATAGTCTCCCACCTCTACAAGGAGCTTGTACTTCAACATTAGTTGTAGCGACTGTTCGAGGCTGAACGCAGCTAGGTCGTAGACGCCCTTCTCCATGAGGTGCTTGGCGTTCTCTAGGA
>WAQK01000065.1 GCA_015520265.1 Pyrodictiaceae archaeon
ACAGCGATGGGTGGGGCTACACCATCTACACCGAGCGCGGGGGGCGGGGCTTCTACCACCACTACAAGACGGTGAAGCCCATCTATGAAGACCCCCGAGGGGTTGAGAGGCTTCTCGGGATCCTGGAGGAGGCAGAGCTGGCGATAGGCATAATCCATACGAGGAAGGCGGGCAGGGGCCAGCCCGTATCGAGCCTCGACTCCCACCCCTTCCACGCCAACACCCTCGGCGGAGGAGAGATCTGGCTGGCCCACAACGGGGGCGTGGATAAGGAGGCTATAATCCGCGACGCCGGGCTCCCCGGGAGGCTGGCAGGGAGGCCAGACTCCCTGATCCTCACCCTAGGGCTGGCCAGGAGCCCCAGCCTGGAGGAGGGGCTCAGAGCGGCGGCTGAGAAGTACACGTTGTCGGCCATGAATCTGGGCATACTGGTGGCCGGGAAGGGCAGGCCCAGGCTGGTGGTGACCAGTTATTTCGGCTACAGGCCTGAAACCGATGCGGCCAGGTACAACTACTACAAGCTCTACAGGGCGGAGATGGGCGACACCGTGGTCTTCGCATCCTCAACGCTCGTCGACCACCTACGGGCGCTGGAGGCGGAACTACCCCACCCGGGCAACTACTACGCCGAGGCCTGGGTGGAGGATGGGAGGATAGTGCTGGTCGAGAAGCCCCTCCTCAAGCCGGGCGGGGGCGCCGCGCGTTGAGCGGGGACCTGCTGGTCAGAGCCAGGGCGGTCGAACTCATCCTGGAGGGGAGGGTGGAGGAGGCGCTCGAACTCCTCTCAAAACACTACGGCGTCAGGCCTCCAAGGGTCAAGGTAGGCCTCCCCAAGAAACATGCTAGAAGCCTTGCATGCTACGACCCCTCCAGGAGGCTGATATGCCTCCGAAGCTCGGAGGAGCTGCGCAACCCCATGGTGGTCCTCCACGAATACTACCACCACCTAAGGTTCACCATGGGGAAGCACAGGGGGACGGAGAAGCATGCCGACAAGTACGCCCTAGAGTCCTACAGGGCATACCTGGCCCTACACGGCGAGGGTAGGGTAAAAACGGGTGGAGATTAGAGCTCTAGTCCTTCCACGGCCCTCTTGTACTCCTCCACAGCCTTCCGGACCTCCTCGACGGCTGCGGGGTCCTCCAGAGTCGACGTGTCGCCTATTGGCTGGCCCCTCAGCAGGGCTATCAGTATCCTCCTCATAATCTTCCCGCTCCTCGTCTTCGGCAGCTTCCTGACGAACAGCACCTTGGCAGGCACAGCTATGGGGCCTATCAGCCTCCTCACCGTGTTCCTGATGTCCTCCTCCAGCTCGGGGCCGGGCTTGTAGCCCTCCCTGAGCACCACTGCCGCCACGGGGACCTCGCCCTTAACCGGGTGGGGCGCCCCCACAACCGCCGCCTCGCTCACAGCGGGGTGGGCGACCACGGCGTCCTCCACCTCAATGGTGCCGAGCCTGTGACCGGCCACATTCATAACCTCGTCGGCCCTGCCCAGGAGCCAGAAGTAGCCGTCCCTGTCCCTCACAGCGTAGTCGGCGGGGTAGTATATCCAGACACCCTTCTCTGGGTCGCTGAATCTCTCCCAGTAGGTCCTGACGTACCTCTGCGGGTCGCCCCAGATCCCCATGAGCATGCCTGGCCACGGCCTCTTGATCACCAGGAGGCCCTTTTCACCCGTCTCGGCCTGCCTCCCCTCATGGGTGACGACGTCTGCCACTATCCCGGGCAGGGGCAGGGTGGCCGAGCCGGGCTTCAGGGGCACCAGTGCTATGCCGGGGGCCGGACTTATCATGGCTGCCCCTGTCTCTGTCTGCCACCACGTGTCCACTATGGGGGCCCTGCTCCTACCTATCCTCGTGTAGTACCATTTCCAGACCTCCGGGTTTATCGGCTCACCCACAGTTCCCAGCAGCCTTAGGCTGGAGAGGTCGTGCTTCTCCACCCACCTGTCACCGTAGCGGAGGAGGAGCCTCAGCAGTGTTGGGCTGGTGTAGAAGGTTGTGACCCCGTACTTCTCCACCATGCTCCAGATCCTCCCCGGGTCAGGATGGTCAGGGGCGCCCTCATACATCACCTGAGCGACGCCGTGCATCAAGGGGCCATACACTATGTATGTGTGGCCCGTGATCCACCCAATGTCGGCGGCGCACCAGAAGACGTCCTCGGGCCTGGGGTCCCAGTTCCACCGGAAAACGTGGTAGACGTAAGTCATGTAGCCCCCGACGCTGTGCATTATCCCCTTGGGCCTCCCCGTTGTGCCCGACGTGTAGAGTATGAAGAGCACGTCGTCAGCCTTCCTGGGCACGGGCTTCACGTACGCCTTGCCGGGTGCCTCGGCCAGCAACTCGTGGTACCAGTGATCCCTGCCCTCAACCCAGTTCACCTCCACACCAGCCCTCCTCACAACGACGACCTTCTCCACCTCGACGCCCCGATCAGCGGCGATCCTCACGGCCTCGTCCGCCGCCTTCTTGAGCTCCACGACACGGCCCCTCCTGTAGAAGCCGTCCGCAGTGACCAGCACCTTCGCACCCGCATCCACTATCCTGTCGGCCAGGGCGGCGGCGCTGAACCCGGAGAACACAACGCTGTGGATCGCGCCGAGCCTGGTCACGGCCAGCATCGATACGGGGAGCTCCGGGATCATGGGCAGGTAGATGGTGACGGTGTCGCCCTCCCTGACCCCCACGAGCTCCCTGAGGGCCCAGGCGAACCTGTTAACCTCCCTGTAGAGCTCTCCATAGGATATCGTCCTAGTGTCGCCCGGCTCCCCCTCCCAGTAGTAGGCCACCCTGTTGGCCACGCTGGTCCCGGCCCACCTGTCCAGGGCGTTGAGGTTGATGTTGGTGACCCCGCCCCTGAACCACCGGTAGAAGGGCGGATTATCCTCGTCCAGCACCCTGTCCCAGTAGCGGAGCCACACCAGCTCCCTCGCCTTCTCGTCCCAGAACCTCTCAGGGTCCTCGACGCTCCGCAAATAGTAGTCCAGGTACGCCTCGAGGCTGGGCGAGTGTCTTTCCTCGAAGGGCAGGTGCTCACCCATAAGGGGGTTACCCTCTCCCACCATGTTACCACTCAACAAATAGTGACCCCCTACACACTTAAAGAATTTCTCAAAACCTAACATTACAGATAAGATTCTATATAAAAAACCATTGTTTTCAAAAAATTACCACCCAACAAAACAATCCCGCCCACAGTGACGTTCGAAAGACTCGAATTATATCCGGAAACAGGCGCAACAAAGAAGGGATAAACCCATGACCAGGCTCCTCACAGTAGCGGCAACGATACTGCTTGTAGCAGTCATCGCAGGCTTCTGGTCATCCCTAACCCCCGAGACCGGCCGAACCCCCACGGATACGGTAGCCACGACCACCGCGGAGAAGACAAACACGCCAGAAGCAACAACCACAACCACGGCTCAGCTGCCGAGCACCGAGACGCCCACAGCCTGCTTCAAGGTGTTCCCGCCGGGTCCCCTAATGGTGGAGACCCCCCTACAGGTACAAGGCGCCGGGTGAAAAGGTGGAAGTATACATCCGCCAGTACAGGGCCTGGGACTGCCTGTTCAACGGCACCATAAGGGTCGAGGTACACGCCTACCGCGGCATGGACAAGGCCCTGGTCTACACCGGCAACTTCACTCTGAACGATCTCCCCATCCACGTGGCTTGGAGCATACCAGGCGAGGGTTACCCTGAAAGGTACAAGCTAACCGTCTCAGCCATAGACGGCGGATCCGTGGTGGACCTGTTCCAATGGGTCCTCTTCGTGGCCGAGCCACCTAGGCTAAACGCCACGCTGACCACCGACAAGGATGCCTATAGGGCAGGCGAAACCCTCCGCCTCATCATTGTTAACTACGGCGAGGAACCCATACTGGTGGGCAGGCCCTACACCGTTTACAGGCTGGTCAACGACACGTGGGTCCTCTGCCGCAGACTAACCCCGAGCGCCTGGACGGCCGAGGCATACCTGGTGCCCGGAGGCTTGAACTTTACCCTGACCATAAGTCTGGAGGGTGCGGAGCCCGGGGTCTACAAGATCGTTAAGAAGGTGTACGGGTACCGGGACCCGGTAGGGATGCTCCTCGAGACGCGGTTCGTGGTGGAGCCCTGAAGCCTCCGGTCCGCTGTATAGGTGTTCGAAAACCTAGAATTATCTAAACCCACACCCACGGATTACTGGGAGACGGAAATGCATAGGTCCGCCGCCATAGTGGCAGCAGTGATGCTGGCAGCCACCCTGCTGGGCCTCTGGGCAACCTCGCCCAAACCGGGCAGCCCCAGCCCGGCAACAACACCGAGCCCGACGCTGAGAACGACCACTATAACAATCAGCGGGCCGACGAAGCCTAACAACGCCGGAGCCTCGCCAGGATGGAGGGACACCACACCCACAATCCCCGGCAGAGGGGAATCGGCTGCGGAAAGCGGCACCTGTACAAAGGTTTTCTGGCCGGGCCCAGTGGGCTACGGGGTCTCAGCAGGGTATAAGGCGCCCGGCGACGAGGTGGGTGTGATGCTTTACACGTATAAGCCTTGGGACTGCAACTTCTCAGGGTTCTTCATCGTGGAACTCTACGGGGAGAGGAGCCGCGAACCACTGTACGTGGCCAATCACAGTGTGGAGGAGCTGCCTATAGAGGTGCGGTGGAAGCTACCTGACAAAGGGGGCACGAGGTACAGGCTACTGGTCAAGGCTGTTGAGGACGGGGTAGTCGTCGATACGCTGGAGTCCACCATAGTGGTGCCGCCCCAGGAGGTCAAGGCCATCCTCAGGATGGAGAGGAAGAGCTACAGGGTCGGCGAGACGGCATACTTCACCATAACCAATCTGGGCGACACGCCGCTCACCTTCGGCTCGCCCTACGAGGTCTACAGGTGGATCAACGGGACCTGGGTTTTCTGCGACGAGCTGACGCCCGACCTGTGGACCCTGGAGCTCCACGTACTTCCCAGCGGCGGCAACTTCACCCAGGGCATAAGCCTGAGAGGCGCCGAGCCGGGCCTCTACAAGGTTGTTAAAAGGGTGGGCGGCGAAGGCACCAGGATCACCCTGACCCTCTGGGATACCTTCGTGGTGGTCGGGGGTTAGCCAGAACCCCGATCACGACACCCGTCTCCACCCTGCCAGCCCTGCACCTGACTCCCTCCAGGTACCCTACCGCCACCTCTCCGAAGGCTTTGGTGGCAGCCTCCTCCAGCTCGCGGGGTTCGAAGCCTGGGTGCACGTCGCTTAGCTCCTCCTGCAGTCCGGCGTCGCTGTACTTTGAGATGTCTACCACTACAGTCACACCCCAGGACTCCAGCACCCCGGCTATGCCAGCCATGGCTTCAGAGGGTTCGGGGATGTGGTGGAGGGTGAAGGTGGTTATTACAGCATCAAACCTCTCAGGGGCCCGGAGGCCTAGCTTGGTCCTGGCCAGTTCTATGGACTCGGCGACGCGTTCGGCTGTGCCCCATACGGGTGTGATCCCTTTCTCGGCCAGCCTCCTCAGCATGCCCGGCGTAACATCGAGGCCATAGGCCTCCACTCTTATGCCCGCCTCCCGGAGGAGGCTCAGGATCCTGGAGGTGAAGTAGCCTGACCCCGCGCCGATGTCGAGGATCCTTAAACTGGGCCTCCCCAACCTTAGCAGCTGTTCGGCCACTGCCTGGACTATGCGTTCCACACAGCTGCGGTCGAAGTACTGCTCCACAATGCTGTCCCTGGCAGGGGCCTCCTCCTCGAAGTGCCTTACCTGGGCCGCTATCTCCCAGGCGCGGCTCGGCTCGTATCCCAGCTCCTCCAGCAGGCCTGGGAGCTCCTCTATGGAGGGTATCATTCTCCCAGCCTCCTAAACCCCTGGTCCAGGTCCTCGATGAGGTCTTCGAGATCTTCTATCCCCACAGATACCCGTATCAGCGAGTCCTTGATCCCTATCCTCTCCCTCTCTTCTCGGGGTATGGACGCGTGGGTCATGAGGGCCGGGATCTCTATCAGCGACTCCACGCCTCCCAGGCTCTCGGCCAGGGCGAAGATCCTGAGGCTCTCCACGAACCTCACAGCTGCGTCCAGGCCTCCCCTAATCTCGAAGGAGAGCATGCCCCCGTACCCCCTCATTTGCCTCCGGGCCAGCCCGTGCTGCGGGTGGGACTGCAGGCCTGGATAGTAGACCCTCTCCACCATGGGGTGGTCCTCCAGGTACCTGGCTATGGCCATAGCGTTCCGCTCGTGTCTCTCCATCCTCACCGCGAGGGTCTTGATCCCCCTCATCACTAGCCAGGAGTCGAAGGGCGACAGGACCGCTCCAACGGCGTTCTGGTGGAACCGTAGCTTGGAGTGTATCTCCTCATCGTTCACCATTACGGCTCCCCCCACAACGTCCGAATGGCCAGCGATGTACTTGGTGACGCTGTGCACCACAATGTCGGCTCCCAGCTCCAGGGGGTTCTGGAAGTAGGGTGTGGCGAAGGTGTTGTCCACCACCAGCAGGGCCCCATGGCTGTGCGCGATCTCCGCCAGCGCCTTGATGTCGGCCAGCTTCATCAGAGGGTTGGTCGGGGTCTCGATCCACAGCATCCTGGTCCCCCTCTCCAAGGCCTTCGCCACGTTGCCGGGGTCCCGCGCGTCCACGTAGGTGAACCTTATGCCGAACCTCCCCATCACCCTATCGAAAAGCCTACGGGTGCCACCATAGAGGTCGTCGAAGGCCACGACGTGGTCGCCCTCCCTGAGCAGCGCCAGGAGCACCGTGGCCTCCGCCGCCAGGCCTGAGGAGAAAGCCAACGCGTAGCGGGCGTTCTCAAGGGCGGCTAGCTTCTCCTCGAGCCTGTCCCGCGTAGGGTTCCCTGTCCTCGAGTACACGTAGCCCTTATCCACGTCGGCTATCCGGGTCTTGGCGAAGGTGGTGGACAGGTGTATGGGCGAAACAACGTCGCCGTGCAGTGTGCTGCCCGGCTCCTCACCCACGTGAATGGCCTTGGTCGAGAAGCCCTTCATCCCCGCAGCACCTCCAGCACCTTTTCGTCGTCGGTCTCGAAGCCGTTCTTCTCCATCCACTCGTCGCTGAATATCTTGGTAAGGTAGTTCCTCCCCGTGTCCGGCAGTATCACCACCACTCTAGCGCCCCTGATCCCCCTCTCCTTAAGATAGCATATGGCCCCGTAGAGGGCCGCCCCCGAGGAGCCTCCGGCCAGGATGCCCTCCAGCCTGGCGAGGAGCCGTGCCATGGAGAAGGCCCGCTGGTCGTCGACAACTACTATGTCGTCGACCAGGTCCAGGTCCACGGTTTCGGGCAGTATGTCCTCCCCGATCCCCTCAACCATGTATGGGTGTGCAGCCTTCTTAGCGTCCTCCACCGGTACGCCCGACTTGACCAGATGATATATGCTGCCCACCGGGTCCACCCCTACGATCCTGGCCGAGCCCCGCTCCTTGAGGAACCTGGCTATACCTGTGATGGTGCCGCCTGTCCCTATGCCTGCGAAGAGGTAGTCTATCCTGCCCTCCATCTGCTCCCAGATCTCCCTGGCAGTGGTCTCGTAGTGGGCCAGCGGGTTGTACCGGTTGAAATACTGGTTGGGTATGTAGGCGTAGGGCGTGGGCTTCACCTCCATCTCCAGGACCGCTCTGAGGCCCTCCTCGTCCCCCTCGTCAACCATCCTCTGTACCTCCTCCACGATCCTCCTGAGCTCCCCGCTGGGCAGGGGTCCGCCTCTGCTCCACACCATGTTTCTAATGGCCTCCGAGACCCTGTAGTAGGATAGAGGCGAGTCGGGCGGCGCCTCCGTAGGAGTCCTAACCACCAGCGCGCCCATGGCCCGGAGCAGCAGCTCCTTCTCTGTGCTCATCTTCCTAGGCATAACCAGCACGACCCTGTATCCCTTCAGGGCGCCGACCAGCGCTAACCCTATCCCGGTGTTACCCGAGGTGGGCTCCACCAGCACTGCGCCCCGCTTTATGATGCCCTCGCGCTCAGCGGCATCCACCATGTAGAGGGCTATTCTGTCCTTAACGCTGCCGCCTGGATTCATCAGCTCCAGCTTGGCGTAGAGCTCGTTGTCTAGGTTGAAAAAACCGGCTAGCCTGTCGAGCCGGACAATGGGGGTCCGGCCTATAGTTCCAAGTATGCTCTCATAGGGTTTAGGCGAGGCCATCTAGAACCACCTTTAGGGCTATGAGTGGGTTGCCGAGCAGCCAGCCTGGCTCCCAGAACTCGGGCTGGCCGGCATGCGCGGTTTCAACAAACACGACGATGAATCTTCATTCCCGACACCTGCGGAATCCTCGTTAACATTGTTAACACGTGGAGCTATAAAAACCCTTCCGCAGCCACGTGGGAACATTAGGAAACCTTAATTCCAGTACTATGGCTATATTATCCGGTGCCCCCGTCTTGGCCAGGTACATCGATGTTCTAGGCAAGGAGAAGGCCTTCGAGCTCTACGCCAAACACGTATCCTCCGGCAAAGCCGAGTTCTACAGAAGCATAGGGTTCGACGTTGTCATGGGCAGGAGGGAAGGGGTCTGGATCTGGACCCTCGACGGCAGGAGGCTCCTAGACGCCCACTGCAACGGGGGCGTCTACAACCTGGGCCACAGGAACCCAGAGGTGATAAACACGCTCAGGGAGGCCCTCGAGGAGCTGGACATAGGGAACCACCATCTGGTCAGCGAGCAACGCGCACTCCTGGCCGAGGAGCTAGCCAAGCTCATGCCCGGCGACCTCAACTACGTCACCTACAGCGTGGGCGGAGGCGAGGCGGTGGACTTCGCCATAAAGCTGGCGCGCGGCTACACGGGGAGGAAGGAGATCATATACGCGCGGGGAGGCTACCACGGCACCACAGGGCTAGCTATAGCGGCGGGGGAGGACTACTACAAGAAGCCCTTCGAACCCCTGGCGCCCGGCTTCAAAGCAGTGCCCTTCGGCGACTTCGAGGCCCTAGAGAAGGCGGTGTCCGGGGACACTGCGGCCATCCTCCTCGAAACCATCCCGGCGACGCTGGGGATGCCCCTGCCTCCCGACGACTACTATAGGAGGATAAGGGAGCTCTGCGACGAGAAGGGGTGTCTCCTCATACTGGACGAGGTCCAGACGGGCCTCGGCAGGACCGGGAAGCTCTGGGGGTTCCAGCACTACGGGGTGGTGCCCGACATAGTGGTGCTGGGCAAGGGCCTCTCCGGCGGCGTGTACCCTATAGCTGCCACCGTGTATAGGGAGGAGCTGGAGGAGTTCATGAGGAAGCACCCCTTCACCCACATATCCACCTTCGGCGGTTCGGAGCTCGGCTGCGTTGTGGCGAGGAAGGTGCTGGAGATAACGACTAGGCCTGGCTTCCTGGAGAACGTTTCGAGGCGGGGCGAGGAGCTGGCCAGAGGGCTAGAAGGGCTGAGGAAGGAACACCCAGACATCGTGGAGGAGGTACGGGGCAAGGGGCTCTTCATAGGGTTCAAGACCAGGGACCAGGGCTACGGCCCCTTGCTGAGCATAGCGGCGATAAACTCAGGCCTTCTAGCCATCTTCGCTAACAACGACCGCTCGGTCCTCCAAGTGTTGCCACCCCTGATAATCGAGGAGGAGCACGTCGACTACATCTTAGAGAAGCTGGCAGCTGCCCTCAAGTGGCTCGAGGAGAACAGGGCCATGGCGGAGCTGGTCAAACAGATCATACCCTAGTGGAGGGCAGGGCCTTGGAGATCAGGGTGGATCCCGAGCCGCTGAGGGAGTTCGAGGAGAGCCTCGACCCGGCCAGGGAGAAGGCCAGGTACCCCTTCAAGGTGCTGGGCTACGGCGAGATAAGCACTGTGATCGAGATAGACCACCCGGCCCTGAGGGACGTGGCCTTCAAACGCATCCCCGGCTTCCCAGACCCCGAGGCGGCTGAGCGGCACGGGAGGCTCAACGACGAGTACAACAGGGCCCTCCGCAGCCTCGGCATAGACACGCCCGAGTACGGCTGGGTCGTGGTGGAGAGGAGCGACGGCAAAGCCGTGCTCTACCTGGCCCAGAAGCTCCTCCCAGCGGAGACCATGGGGAACAGGGCCATCCACACCCTGGGTGAGGAGGAGAACAGAAGGCTCATAGTCAGCGTGCTCCGCCGCCTCTCCAGGCTGTGGAGGCACAACGTCTCAGGCAGAGAGCCTCTCCTAGGGATAGACGCCCAGATATCCAACTGGTCCATCAGGAACCCCGAGACCATGGACCTCTACTATCTCGACACCAGCACGCCCCTCATGAGGGTGCGAGGCGAGGAGCAGATAGACCCAGACGTGTTTCTCAAGGCGGCGCCGCCCCTGATAAGGTGGCTGCTCAAAACCATGTTCCTCCAGGAGGTGCTAGACAGGTACTACGACCCCCACAGCGTCCTGGTGGATCTGGCGGCCAACTACATCAAGGAGAAGCGCCGGGACCTCATACCCAGGCTGGTGGGCTGGATCAACGAGGAGCTCCAGACAAACCTTGCGGACCTGGAGATAAAGCCCCTGGCGGTGGAGGAGGTCTACGAGTACTACAAGGGCGACGCCAGGATATGGAGCATCTACCTGTCCTCGAGGAGGTTTCACAGGTTCATAACAACCAGGATCCTACGGAGACGCTACGACTACCTCCTGCCTAGAAAAATAGAGAGATGGTAGGCCCTTCGACTAGTCTTCGGTGCGCCGCAACCTAACTGCAAGGACCGCAGCGGCAACAGCCAGGAGGATTGCCGGGTAAATCCAGGCAGGGATGCCTCTCCTACCCGCATGCGTGGTGCTGGTGGTCGTCAGGCCCGTCGTAGAGGTCGTAGCCGTTGTAGTGGTTTCCGTGTGGGGTGTGGTTGTAGTGGCTCCAGGCACATTTATAG
>WAQK01000066.1 GCA_015520265.1 Pyrodictiaceae archaeon
TGTCGTAGGTCTGGTCATGCCACGGGTCGTAGGCCTTGACGCCGCCCCTAATCACGAAGTACCACTCGGTGCCGTCCTCATTGTGGGCCCACGCCACGGCCAGGTCGGGCTTTATGTGCTCAGTGTCCTCCTTCCAGTAGGTGAGCAGGGCGTCGCCGATGTTGTGCCATATGGCCCAGCCGAAGGTCTCGTAGTCAGCCGCGGGGTCGAAGGTGTCCGGCCACCCGTGGGTGACAATGACGTAGGTGTTCCTGTCGTTCTTATAGTCACCAATACCTATATCGACGGAGGGCGCGTCAGGGTCCTCCCAGAGCAGGTCCCACCTCTCAGCCAGGGTCGGGTGGTAGTATCTGCCGTGAAGCCAGTCCCAGTAGTTCCTCACCAGCACGTACTGGCCCAGCCAGAAGATGGGTAGCTCCTCGTTGCTCAGCTTGTATATTGCCTCGTAGAGCTGGTACCTGAGGGCCGGGTCGGTAGCCTTCCTGGCAGCCATGATCAGTGCATCCACAGTAGCGTTTCTGTAGAAGGCCGGATTGATGTCTACGAAGCCCACCGACTCCTCCACGGGCTTTGTCTTGGCCTCATCAACCTCGTAGGCTACAACTATGATCGGTTTGCCACCGGGTAGTTGGGGCACAGCCGAGCCCTTGGGGCCAACAACTATGTAGGCCCCGCTGGTTTCTATCACTAGTGCAGTGGGACCAGCTGGCGTTGTAGTAGTTTCGGTGGGCGTTGTTGTGGTTTCGGTGGGTGTGGTCTCAGTAGGTGTTGTTTCGGTCGGCGTCGTTGTGGTCCCGGTCGGACTAGTTGTTGGGGTTGTTGTGGTTTCGGTGGGTGCAGGCTTCCTGGTCAGGAAGAGTGCGGCCGCGGCTGCTATTATTATTACGGCCACGATGACTATTGCAGCTGTACGGGATAAGGCTAGCCTGGTGCGCCTATTCATGCCCACTCACCACACACTTTACTAGGCTTCAATTTATGGGCTTGAAAGTGGGATATTAATCAGTTTCCCTGAGCGATATTTTCGAACAACAGGGACACATATTGTTCCTCTACATGTAACAAAAAGTTGGGGAAGAACTCACCACTTCACGTATTCCTTACCTATGAGTTCCCTGGCTACGATGTACCTCATGATGTTCTGGGCACCCTCAGCACCCGCCAGATACGATATGACGCCTAGGAGGCCGCGGAACACGTCTATCTCCTTTGTATACGCCAGGGCGCCGAAAGTCTTCATGGCGGTCTCGTATGTTTTAAAGGCCGCCTCCACCGCGGCTATCTTGGCTGATGCCGACGCCGTGCCGAGATCCCTGGGCTTGTACGCAGGGTCCTTCTCGATGTAGATTTTGTCGGCCAGCCAGGCGGCCTTGTAGACCAACATCCTGGCAGACTCTATGGCCACATGGGCCTCTGCGAGGGGGAAGCTGACGCCCTGGAACGATGCTATGGGGCGGTCGCCGAACATTTTCCTCTGCCTGGCCCATTCTACCGCCTGCTCCAGGGCCCACCTGGCGGAGCCTATGCTGGCAGCCGAGACCAGGATCCTGGCCAGGTTGAAGCCCTCCATCGCCACGTAGAAGCCTCTGCCCTCCTCCCCTATCAGGTACTTGGCTTCGACCTCGGCTCCATTGAAGGTCAGGGTGCCCGTGGATATGCCGTGCCTTCCGATGGTTGGGAGTATCCCGTACTCCAACCCTTCGGGCTTCTTTCCTCCCTTGCTGCCTATGAAGGCGAATGCGGATAGGCCGCGGTGCTTCTCCTCCATCGTACCGGTCCTGGCTATCAGGAACCAGCCGCCCAGCTCCACCTGCTCCATGACCTCCCGTACCCCGCTGATGAAGATTTTCTCGCCATAGATCCTGTACCTGTCGCCGTGCTTCTCCGCCCTGGTTCTGAAGCCAGCCACGTCGCTGCCGCCCTGAGGCTCGGTGGATGCTATGCCGAAGAAGCCGCGCCCGCTCCCAACCATGGGCAGTATCTCCTGCTTCGCCTCCTCGGTCCCGTAGAGGTAGAGCACATAGGGCCACGCGTTGTTGAGCAAAGTGTACACGGCTGTGGCGAGGGCCGGATCGGCATAGCCTATCTCCTCCAGCGCGATGGCGGCTAGGGTGAAGCTTCCCCCCTGGCCGCCATACTCCTCGGGCACCGGTATGGCGTAGAGCCCTTGCTCGCCCAGCCCCCTGATTACCTCGCTGGGCAGGCGGTGCTCCTCGTCGGCCTTCCTCCACGTCTTACCAACGATTTCGGAGAGGTATTCCCTCACCGCGTCGCGGAACAGCTTCTGGTCCGGGGTCAGGGAGAAGTCCATCCAGTCAGCACCAATCAAGTGTTGCCGCCATCCATATTAATAACGTTGCCCAGCCAGGCTGGTCGCACAGGTTTTAAACCGCTGCGACCAAGTAGGGTCTCAGGGTCCCGCTATGGCCATGTATGAATGTGAGGAGTATCCATGCATACATATAGTGGTGGACTACTCGGGGAAAAAGCTGGCCGCCTTCTTCGAGGACTCCGAGGGCGAGATCATCTGGATACCGCTAAGAGAGCTCTTCAAGGCAGCAGAAAAGGCTAGAGAGCTCCTAGACTCAGGGTTCCGGGAGGCTGAGGGTGAAGAGATAGACTCCCTCGCCTACACCTACCTGGAGGCAGAACCCTCTTAGCCCTCCCCAGCTACTTGACCTTGACCCCCTTGATACTGGTTATCCAGTCCGGCGTGGCCTTCTCGGCAAACCTCTTGGTAAGCCTGACTGCGTTCACCGTGTCCTCTAGGCTCAGCACTTCCACTGGCGAATGTATGTACCTGGTCGGTATGGAGACCACGCCGGCGGGCACGCCTTCCCTGTTCAGCGCTATTATCGCCGCATCGGTGGTTCCGCCGGGAAGAACCTCGAGCTGGTAAGGTATGCCCTCCTCCCTGGCTATGCCTACCAGCATCCTCTTGATCTCCGGGTGGGTTATCAGGCCACCGCCCGAGCGCCCGTCCATAACCTTTATGGCTGGCCCCTTGCCAAGGCCTGTTATCTGGGCCGACTCCTCAACGCCGGGCACGTCGGCCGCTATGGTGACGTCGAGGGCCAGCGCCACGTCGGGCGATATGGAGAAGGCCGAGGTCCTGGCACCCTTGAGCCCCACCTCTTCCTGCACCGTGGCGACGGCGTATAGGTCGGACTCCAGCTTATCGGCCTCTATGAATGCGTGGATCATTACCGCCAGGCCGACGCGATCGTCGAAGGCCTTCCCAGAAACCCGGTCCTCGTTGCCGAGCCTCTCAACGGTCCTCTCGACCACCACTACGGAGCCAACTGTTATGCCCAGCTTCTCGGCCTCCTCCCTGCTCGACACGCCTATGTCTATGAACAGGTTCTTGAGCTCCGGCACCTGTTTGGCCTCCTCAGGCTTCATTATGTGTGGAGGCTTGGAGCCTACGACGCCCCTGACCTTACGGCCGTCCTCGGCGAGAACCAGGACCCTCTGCCCAGGGAGTATTATGGGGCTCCAGCCCCCTATGGGCTGGAACCTTAGGAAGCCGTTCTTATCTATGTGGGACACCATGAGGCCTATCTCGTCCATGTGGGCTGCCAGCATGACCCTGCCCTTACCGGCGGAGCCTTTCTTCACTGCCACCACGTTGCCCAGTGTGTCTATCCTCACCTCGTCGGCGTAGGGCTTCAGCATGTCGACCACGACGCCTCTGACCTCGTCCTCGTGACCTGAGACGCCCACAGCTTCGGCCAGGGTTTTAAGCGTGTTGAACAGCTCGTTCTTCGAGACCATGAAGCTGCACCAGGTTGGGAATAGCGGTTTGTCAGGTAAAAACTATTCTCTTCCTCATAGAGCCCAGAGCCCTGGCGACGGCTCTGGCCAGCCTCCCATACGTGGCGGGCGCATACCTGTATGTGGCCGCCACCAGGAGAAGATACTGCAGGCCCGTGAGGATGAGGCTATACTCTACGTAGAAGGCCTCGTCGAAGATCATGAGAGTCAGCCTGTCAACAATCTTCCACACGTCCAGGTCAGGGTTCTTTATGTGCACGTGGAACCACCAGCTGGTCGGGAAGGCTATGGGCCAGAAGCCTGCCCACAGAGTTGTGATGAACGCGAGGAGGCCCAGCCTCCTCCCGAGCCTTGGCAAGGAGAGGAGTAGCAGGGCCACCAGGGGCACCAGGTACTGATGGTTCACCCTCCAGTATGTCGCTGTGAAAATAGTGTAGGCGAGGGCGGCAGCCACCGCTGCGTCGTCCTCACGGGCTATCCGGGGCAGGGCTAGGAGGGCCAGGAACGCGGCGGGGACCCACCAGTACTTGATCATCCACAAGGTGTCGAGGCCCCCGCCGTTGCAACTACACTTGTCATGCAGGTATGTGGCCAGGCTCGAGAGTCCGTTGAAGCTGTAAACCAGGGGCCTGGTGTAGCCTGGTTCGGGGGCCTCTGTCATGAGTTCCAACATTTTAGGCGCCGAGGAGGGACAGAGTAGGAGCAGCGGCAGGGCAGTGGCTGCGGCGGCCGCTATGGCTGCAGCGGCGAATACCCTCAGCGATCCACGTCGCCAGGCATAGATGGCCAGGGCTAGCGTTGGAGGTCCCATTGTCTGCTTGACCATGAAGGATAGGCCAGCCAAGGCCCCGGCCATCCGTGGTTTATCATCCATGTAGAGGAGGGCCGCGAGGAGGGGGAGGAGGGCCAGTTGGTCGAACATTCCATATATAGATGAAATGTATATTGTCATCGGGTTGAGGTAGTAGGCTGCTGCTAGAAATACTCCAAGCCTCCGGCTCCTCCTCGATGCGAGCCTATAGATTAGGAGAGCTACGGCAGTGTCTGCCGCTATGAGAACAGACTTCACGGCAACTATCCATGAGCGCCCCACATATACGTAATAGTTGGACCCCTCCCAGTAGAACTCCACCTGGCTGGGCGCGGCCAGCCTCAGCGTGGCTAGTATATAGGCCCAGACGGGGCCATAAAGGTAGGGCCAGTTGTAGGGCCAACCCTCCTCCTCGGAGTGCTCAGAGTCTGCGAAGCTGTAGAAGCAGGCGCCGTGGCGGAGAAAAGTGTCAGCGAACCCGGCGAACTGGGGTATGTCGGAGCCCGTCGAGTAAGGGGCTACGGCAATCCTCAGCGCTAGGCCCACCGCTATGACGATGGCCAGCAGAGCTCTGTGCAACCAGCCGCCCCTTAGAAGCTATGGGCTAGAGATACTATTATACCGTTCCACCCGGCGGCGGGAGGCAAAACAATTAGACGTGTAGCAAGCACAGGGATCAGGGGGTTGAGGTGTTCCCAGATGCGCATAGGGGTCGAGGGACTATGGTTCGACGCAGCCCACTACACGCTTGAGGCCGGCTCCAAGTGCATGAACCTCCATGGCCACACCTTCAGGGTAGACGCTGTGGTCGAGGGGCCCCTCGACGAGGAGACGGGAATGGTTATCGACTTCGCCGTCGTCAAGAAGGCTCTCAGGGAGGTCCTAGAGGAGTGGGACCACTCCCTCATAGTCCCGCGCCGCCACCTGGCCGAGGTGAAGCTGCAGGGCCCCTTCACGGTCAAGATCAAGCCTATAGACCACCCCCACGGGACCACAGAGTACATAGCTCTAAGCATAGCAAGGGAGCTGAAGAAGAGGCTGGGCAAACCCTACAGAGTCAAGGTAAGAGTTTACGAGGGGATAGGCAAGTTCGCCGAGGCCGAGGCTTGACACATCCAAACCCTGGGGTGACGCTCGTTGTTTAGGCTGGTCTCAGACTACCGCGGAGGAGGCAGAATCTCGGAGGAGGTAGCCGAGATTATAAAGGCGGAACACCTGACTACGGGACTTGCTAGCTACTGCGAGCCCTGGGACGCGGGGATAGTCGACCTATGGTTCCACGGCGACTTCGATGACAGGCTATTCCTGGCCGCGGTGAGTAGTGGAGGCACAACCCTAGGGTTCGCCTGGGCCCACTTAACGGAGCCCTGCATGATGGTCCCTGTGCCCGACCCCCGGATACCTCCTGGGCTAGGGCTAAGTGTGGCTGAAGCCATGGTGAGCCACGCCGCTAGGTGGCTTCTTTCCAAGGGGTGCCGCGGCGTTGTAGACATACATGCGGGGTACCGGTATGGGTGCAGGCACATGCTCCTGAGAAGGCTGTTTAGAAGCCCGGTTGAGATGAGGGCCGGGGCTTTAATGGTGCTTGAGGGGGAGCCGCGGGGAGAGGCTCCTCCTGGGTACGTTCTACGGGAGGCTTCGCCCCACAAAAGCCGGGAAGACCTCGAGGCGCTGGTAGTTGTGAGGAACGACGCGTTCCGCGATCACGGGTGGGAGCAGGTGGAGGCCGACGACTTGAAGCCTTACTACGAGGACCTGTACAGGCGCTACAAGGTAGCCGTGATACTGGCGGAGGACGCGGTAGGCACACCTGCTGGGTTCATAGAGGTGTACCTGCACACGAACCTGGCCGGAGGGCTGAGCGGTTACGTATCCATGCTGGCGGTGGCCCACACGTTTAGGGGACGCGGGCTAGCCAGGGCGCTTTTAACCCGGGGGTATAGGTGGCTCCGATCCCGCGGCGCCGAAACCATATACCTCCACTCGGTCGGCGGCCTCGAGGAGTTTTACTACAAGCTAGGGTTCAGGGAGCTGAGGCCCACGGTTAGGCTCCGTCTGCCGCTATAATAGTGGCCGGATACGGGCAACCAGTATGGCTTCGATACATGTTAAGTAGCCTTAGCACCCCTGGACGAGCAGTGGCTGGTCAGCGCGTTCCTGGTCCAGCCTTTTTCCAGGAACTCCGCCAGGTGGCGGGCCGCTAGGATGGCTGCCTCACGTATAGACTCCCAGGTGTACCCGGCTATGTGGGGCGTGAGGACAACGTTCTCCATGCTTATCAGCGGGTGGTCTGGTGGTAGTGGTTCTTGTTCGAAGACGTCGAGGGCCGCACCTGCTATCCAGCCCTCCCTAAGGGCCTTAACCAGGGCCTCCGTATCCACCACAGCACCCCTAGACACGTTGACCAGCACTGCATTTCTCCTCATCAGCCTCAGCCTCTCCTCGTTGACCAGATGCCTGGTCTCGGGTGCGAGGGCGACGGTTATGAATAGAATGTCGCCCTCCCTGAACAGGGTCTCCAGGCCTACATACTGGGCGCCCAGGGCCTCGGCCTCGGGCTTCCTTTTCCTGCTCCAATAGATTATTCTTCCAGCTCCTACGGCGCCGAGTAGGCGAGCCAGCCTCAAACCTATTCTGCCCATCCCCAGTATACCGGCCGTCTTGCCCTTCAGCATAGTTGCTAGCATGGCCCTTGGCGCGGGGCCGGAGCCCCACCTACCGGCTCGAATATACCTGTCCCCGTATACTATGTTTCTCAGCAGTGCAAGGGCCAGGCCCAGTGCGTGCTCCGCCACGGCGTCGGCTATGGGGTCCGGCGCGTTGGCGACGCATATTCCTAGCTTCTCCGCCGCCTCGAGGTCTATGTGATCGTACCCGCTGCTCACAGTGACTACTATTCGGAGCTCCTTGCCGCAGCCCAGCAGCTCCTCCGTGACAGGTATCCTGGGCGTAACTATGAGGCCCCACGCGTCGCCTAGCTCTTCGCAGAGCCACTCGAACACGTATTTGCGGCCGTAGGGGTTCATCACGACCCTGAACCTCTTCTCGAGGGCCTCGACCGCGTCGGGGTGAATCCTTGTGGCCAGCACAACCTTGCGCACAGGGGGCTCCCCGTAACTAGTGGGCCCCAAGGCTTAATAGCGTGTCATAGGCGAAGAGGGGAACCGTGGGTGCTGTGATGGACAGACGCAGGCTCTTCGAGGACCGGGAGGCTAAGGAGAGGCTGGTAAAGCTCCTCGAGGGCTCGGTGAAGCTGGACGACGTTGTGGAGTGGCTTTGGGAGGACTTCGGGATAAGGGTATCTCCAACCTGGGATGATGTGAGAAGAACTATAGTCTCCTCGCGGGAGGTTTCAGCCCGGGCGCTCGCGGTCTTCCTGGTCCAGAGCGGCGCGGGCCACGGCGCCGTGGAGAACGCCTACCTAGGGGAGGGCTAAGCGCGCCTCCTTGCCAGCTCTACCAGTACGCCTAGCTTTTCGAGCCCTATCCTGTAGGCCTCTTCCGGCCCAGCAGATGATGAGAGGGCGGCGAACCCGCAGTCGGCTGAGACTATGTTTATGTTCTCCCATCCAGCCTTACTTGCCACCGCTTCGAGGAGCTGTTCCGCCTGCTCAACAGTCTCAACCACGGGCTTCTTCGAGCTGAGGATGCCGGGACTCAAGGTCTTGCCGGAAGCCTCAAGGATGCGGCGCCACTCGATCTCCAGGTTGGCCCTGGAATCCGCGAACTCATGGTTCAACACGTCCAGGTCGGGGCTCTCCGCCAGTATCTCGGGGAGCCTGTGGGGCAGTCTGCCGCACACGTGGGTGCCGCGGAGCCTCCCCTTGGCGGGGCCCAGGATGCGGTGATAAGTTTCCAGGACGTCCTCGGGGCTGTAACCGTAAAGCAGCACCCTCCGACCCACAATGTTGGCCAACATGGGCTCATCGATTACTATGAAGTCGTAGCCTAGGGAGACCAGGGACTCCACCACACCTCTAACGTATTCGGCGAAGAACCCCGTTACCAGGTCCCGGTTCGCCAGGGCCGTCGCCGAGAGGCCCTGGCCCTCCGAGACATATACCCGGGACGCCAGAGTGAAGGGCCCTGTCGCCGGGCCACGCATCCACCTGAAGCCCAGCCTGCTTCTGAGCCGGGCAGCTAGCTCGGCCTCGGGTGCAACCACTCTAGGCGGCCTAGAGTCTAGGAGCTTCTTGGGATCCGCGTGATAGGTTGATGAGCCCTTCTTCACCAGCAGCCCTGCTTCAACCAGAGGTTCTAGGTACATGTCGATGAAGCTCCTCATCTGAGGGTAGGGTGGGAGATCTATACCTATCTTAGCCAGATCGCCCGCGATCCGTTCCACGTTATCCCAGCTATGCTGTAGGGGAAAGCTTCCCACATGGCTTGTGAGGAGCCTCTCTGAGCCCAGGATCCCTGAAAACACCTGTCACACCCCGCCTCGCTGATCGGTGTGTCTAGGAGGACTCGTAGGATAAGAGCATAATGGCGATTACGGCCAACACTATGCCTAGAACCTTGTATGCCGAGATCCCCTCCCTGAGGACGAATATTGAGAGAACCGCTGTGAGGGCCGGGTAGAGGGCTGTGAGGGGTATAACTACGGACGCTTGCCCGCCGCTTGCCAGGGAGAGTATCAGAAAGAGATAGCCAGCCGTACCCAGGAGACCTGCAGTGAAGGCCAGCAAAGCCACGCTCGGGCCAGCCGATAGGCCGTCGCTGTACTTGTACGCCACCAGGAGCGTTACAGCCACTACTGCCGCGTTGGCGAGGACGTATACCTGGTACCATGCCAGCCTGGCGCTGACGTATTTCAGGACAACGCCCCAGACGCCCCAGAAAAGCAGGCAAAGCAGGGCATAGGTGAGCCACTTCATTCCATGACACCTGCAGGTCTGGTGGCCTTTACAGGGATTTAAATGATTGTGGGCACAGCATACTAATAGCATTCCTGCCCATGTAACTGTTGGGGACACAGGGGTTTCTGGAGGATGCATGTCATGCCTGTGAAGAAGAAGAGGGCGGAGGAGTACTTGGAGGCCATATACATGCTCCAGAGAACTAAGGGTGTGCCCAGGATAAAGGACATAGCCAGGATACTCAACGTCCGTCCGGCCAGCGTGGTCGAGTACCTGGACAAGCTGGCCCAGCAGGGCTACGTGGAGTACCATAAGAGGGACACCCTCAGGCTAACCGAGAAAGGGGAGGCGCTGGCCAGAAA
>WAQK01000067.1 GCA_015520265.1 Pyrodictiaceae archaeon
CCTATATACAGGTCGGGGGCCTTATCCGAACCGAGGACGGGGAGCTGGCGCCCCTCCGGAGCTTCGTGAAGGATGCTCCCGTAATGGATACTTACATAATATATGTTACTAGGAGAAGGGTGTCAGGGCGAGAGGGGCCCCACTACGTCTTCCGAGCCGGGATAAAGACACCGGATGAGGAGACCCTGCTCTTCGGCTCCAGGAGGGAGGTCGAGGAGGCCTCCAGGAGGGTCTCAGAGACCCTGTCCCGGCTACACCTGGACGTCAGCTACCGGAACAGGAAGCAGTTCAAGAAGATAACCGAGTACCTGGAAGGTCTCCTGGAGCTGGCGTATGCCGTGAAACTCTACGAGTACGCCTCCCGGGAGGCTGGTGTGGAGTACGTCTGCCTCGACGGCACCCTGCTCAGATGGTTCTCCATAAGGGGCAGGGGGATCAGGGCGGACGGCCTCGACATACTGGCAGCCATGCTGGGCGTGGAGCCAGCCGAGGCCCGGGGGAAGCTGGACAGGATCGTCGGGCTCTCCAAGAAGACTAACCTGCTCTCAGTGATGAGGGCGAGGAGCGTGCTCCGGGGCCGCAACACGTACGCCAACGTGAACCTTATAGGCGCCGAGAAGGCGGCCGCCACGCTCCGCTGGGTGGTCAGGGAGGGCTACAAGTACGGCGACGAGCAGCTGGACAAGGGCATGGTGGACCAGATAACGATGGTCATCAACAGGCCGGTGTTCCCGGCCCACGGCGTCTGGGTTGCCAGATTCCCCCTCACCATGGACGGGAAGAACGTCATGGTTCTAGACCTATACAGGCCGGGCTTCATACTGGACTCCCGGGGAGAGCTGGACAGGGATCTGGCCAGGAAGACCGTGGATGACGTCCGGAGGGTGGTCAACACCCTCTACGCCTACAGGGAGCCCCTGGAGGGCGAGCCCCCCATGGGCTTCATGAAGGTGGACGAGATAGTGAGGCTCAGGTCCGGCGAGTCCAGGATAATAGAGACCCTGCTCCTGGAGGCCGCTAGGCGCACCGGGGACAGGGATGCTATGAGCATAGCCGCTTCCCTAGCCTCAACCTTGAGGATGAGGTACGGTTACAGGCTCACGTGAGGTGGGAGTGTTGGCTCCACAACCCGTCGGAAGGGTGCACGGCTACGAGGGCGCCGAGGTATATGTGGTGCTCCGCTCCGAGGAGACCCCCAATGTGGGGGACCTCTACTATGTCAGGGAGCAGGGCGCATACATGGTGCTCCAGGTAAAGAGCCCCAGGGCTAGGCTCCCCGAGGGCGTGAAGCCCATCATAACCCACTCCGAGACCCCCTCCACCCTCTACCACATCCTCACAAACCCCGTGGCGGTGGCCGAGCCCCTCTTCGAGATCAAGCAGGGTGGAGGCGGCCACTACGTTGTGAGGCCCACCCATCCGCCCCGTCTGGGCGCCGAGGTCTACAAGCTCACCCCCCAGGACGAGGAGTCCAAGCAGATAATGAGGCTGCTTAGCAGGGGTATAACGCCGGCCACAGGCGAGGAGGGTGGAAGCCCGGTAGGGGTCCTTAGGGGAGGAGTGGCGCAGGCCGAGGAGGAGAGGGCCCGCGCATACTTCACCGACGCGGTCCTCAGCCTCAACCTCTCAGATGTCGTCAAGAAGCACATACTGGTGGCTGGCCAGACGGGCGCCGGCAAGACCAGCGGCGTCATGGGCATGCTGGCCCGCTGGGCCCGCTTCTCCAGCTCCAAGATGAGCTGGTTGATAATAGACAGGCACGGCGAGTACTCGAAGACGGGTGCAAGCAGCTTCCTGGACCTCGTAGCCAGGGCCCTCTCCGCCAACGCTTCGCCCTATATGAGGGGCTACAGGATCTACGTGTACAGGTTCACGCCCTCCGAAGAGGCTGCCGAGAGGCTGGGCCCAGCCGAGATAAGGGTGGGCGGCATAAACCTGGGCAGCATCTCCTACGAGGACGTGGCCTCGGCCCTGGAGTTCAGCCCGGAGAGGACAACGGAGCTGGAAAGCGTAGTCAACCTGCTCGCCCAGCTCATAGAGGCCAGCAACCTGGAGGAACCCTGGAAACGGGTCTTTGTCGACAAGGCTAAGACACCTACGGGTCACACGCTGGCCCTCCTCCCACTGGTCGTGGACAACATGTGCAACTACGAGGGCGTTGGCGAGGGCGCCCAGGCTAGGAGGGGGATCTACCGCATACTGGTCAGCATGGGCATAGACATCAGGAAGCTGAGAACGCTGAGGAGGTTACTGCTCTCCTCCATGGGCCTGAAGCTCAACAGCATACCCGTGACCAGTGATGGGAGGAAGTCCGTAGTAGTTGTGGCCGACGACCGCGGAAGCATATTCAAGATAACGCCGATACTGAAGGATCACAACTCCCTGGTAAAAGTTATGAGGGCCATTCTCGGGGCGGCCAGGGAGATCTACGGCTCCCCGACAGCCATGGACAAGTACCCGTGGGGCGGGTTGAGGCCGGAGGAACCCCGGCTGGGCGCTCTCGAGTACGGCATCGACATGGGAGGCATCCTCGAGAAGCTGGAGGAGGGCGCCATGGTGGTCATGGACCTGTCGAGGGCCCCGCTCAACCAGGGTGACATAGTATCGGTATCCATCGTTAGGAGGGTTTTCGAGTCGAGGATAGGGAAGAGCTTCGAGGAGATAACCAGTCTCCCCGTAGTGGGCATAGTGTCGGAGGAGGCGCCCCTCTACCTGTCCCCCGACAAGGTTAGGAGCCCCTTCAACGTTTTCGCAAGGATAGCTAGGGAGGGCAGGAAGTTCGGCGTGGGGCTGGTGGCGATAACCCAGCTGGCAACTATGATCGAGGGCCAGATACTGGCCAACTTCAACACCATAATAGCGCTCAGAACAAAGTATAGGGGGGACATAACGTACCTCCAATCCATAGGCGTCCCCGCCGAGGCGCTCCCCTACCTGGGCGACAGGGAGGGCTACCTCTACACGCCGGACCTCAGGGTCAAGGAGCCCATACCCATATACATACCCGGCTGGTTCGAGGAGAAGGTGGAGCAGGTCGAGGCTGGGCGGGTGGAGGACCTGCTCGCCGAGCTGGGGTGAAGACGGTTGAAGCTCAGGGCCGTCTGGCTCCACAACATACGTAGCTACAGGGACCAGGTGATAGTGTTCCCGGAGCGGGGCATAACCGTGATCTACGGGGACGTGGGCACCGGCAAGTCCACCATCCTGAGCTCCATAACCTTCGCCATATTCGGTTCCAGCCCCACGCAGAGGTACGATCCTGCCGAGAGGTACGCGGCCCCCAAGGCCGAGGACCTGCTGAGGAGGGGTGCCACGCGGGGCTTCGTCCAGCTGTGGCTGCGCCTCGGAGACTGCGGCGAGGGCGAAAAGACGGCTCCCTGCAGGGACGTTATAATATGCCGCAACATAGTGGTGGAGGGCGGGAGTGTCAGGGACAAGGGCGGGTCCCTCATAGTGTACAATCGGGATGAGGGCCGAGTAGAGGAGGCGAGGCGGTACAGCGCGGTGGAGCTCCGAAACAGGGTTCTCCAGATCCTGGGCCTACCTGAGAAGGAGAGGGGCTCACCCCTCATATTCACCAACGCCATCTACGTACCTCAGTTCAACGTCTACAGCATCCTCACCATGAGCCCCCAGGAGAGGAAGGAGACCATAAACAGGGCCCTAAACCTGGTCAAGTACAACAATATACGTGGAAACATAGAGGAGCTGGCACGGCACCTGAGGCTCCTGGTCCGCGAGAAGCGTGCGGTCCACGAGCAGCTGATTGCCGAGATCGGGAAGCTGGGCGAGAAGAAGAGGCTCCTCGAAGAGAAGAGGAGGGCCCTCGAAGAGAAGATCAGGGCACAGGAAGAGCTGAAGAAGAAGCTGGAGGGCCTCGAGTCCGCTAGAAACAAGCTCCTCAACGAGCTTCGCGACCTAGCCAAGCTTAAGGGCCGGTACGACGAGATCTCGCGGCGCCTGAAGGAGCTGGAGGAAACCATCGCCCGCCTCGAGAAGGAGGTAGAGGGGCTCGGGGGAGCCGGAAAGATCAAGGAGAAGCTCCAAGCCCTGGAGGAAGAGGAGGAGAAGCTGAGGAGAGCGAGGGACGCGTTGGAGGAGAAGCAGCGCAAGCTCGCGGAGGAGCTCTCAAGCCTAGACGAGCAGGAGGCCAGTATAAACGAGGAGTTGAAGAGGAAGAGGGAGGAGCTGGACAGGGCCAGGCGTGAGGCCTCATCCATAGAGGGTCAGGTGAAGGCGCTGGACGCCAGGCTCGCAGAGGTTAGGAGACTCGTAGAGGCAGGCAAGTGTCCTACCTGCGAGCAGCCGGTCACCCAGAGTTACGGTGAGACCCTTACATCCAGGCTGCAGGAGAAGATCGACTCGCTTAGTGATAGATTGAAGAAGATCCAGTCCAGTGCCGCCGAGGTCGCGGAGGAGCTCTCAGGGCTCGAGGAGCTGGCGAAGAAGCTTAGGGAGAGGCGCCGAGAGGTTAGCTCTGAGCTTCGAAGGACCCAGAGGGAGGCGGCGAAGCTGGCTAGTAAGCTGGACCGGGTTGCGGCGGAGAAGGAGAGGATACTCAAGGCCGAGGAGACGGCGAGGAGGCTGGAGGAGAAGAAGGCGGAGGCGGCGAGGCTGGGCCACGAGCTGGAGGAGCTTAAGGGCCCCGTGGACAGGTATGCCAGGGTGGAGGCGGAGCTGGGAAGGCTCGAGGAGGAGATCCGCAGGGTCAAGGAAAACTTGGAGAAGGTGGCTGACGAGGCGGGGAGGCTCCGGGGGGAGATAGCTGAGATGGAGAAGACCGTGGCTGAACTGGAGGACAAGAAGCGCGAGGCAGAGGAGCTGGCCAAGGACCTGAGGGCCCTGGAAAGGATGCTGGGCTTCGTGAAGGAGAGGGAGCACAGGGCGGATCTGGTCAGGATAGTCGAGGAGATAGAGTCCTACGTGAAGCGAAGGGCCCACCAGATATTCCAGTATGAGTTCCGCCGCCTGTTCTCCAAGCTGATGGAGGGCCAGGAGGGCATAAGCGTCGAGATAGACCAGGACTTCACCCCGATCTACAGGATCAGCATAGGCGCCGCCAACCACCAGATAACGCTTCCCAGCGGCGGCCAGGTGGCCAGCGTAGGCCTGGCCTACAGGCTGGCCCTCAACACGGTGGCTAGGGCCATGGTCCCCCAGCTAAGTCGGGGCCTCCTAATACTGGACGAGCCCACCTATGGGTTCTCCCCCGAGAGGGTCGAGAAGCTTAGAGAGATGCTGGAGGAGCTGGACGCGGAGCAGATAATCATCGTAACTCATGACCAAAACCTCCTGCCCGCAGGCCACTACCACATCAGGCTAAGTCTGGACAGGAACATGGTGACCAGGGTCGAGTACGAGGGCTTCGCCCCCGACGAGCTGGAGCGGGTAAAGAAGAGCGTGACCGTCATGCGCCGCATCGGGTGTAGCGCCGTGTGGGCCGGAGAGGCCGCGCATGGTCCCGGAGGCTTCAAGCCCGCCGTCAAGAGCGTTGGGGAGAGGGGCAGAAGGAGCGGCAGGCCGGGAACCCTGCTGGACTACGTAAGCTGAACACCTGGCTGGCAACACCGTTTTTAGGAAACCATCCACATTCTCAGCCCCAAGTGATGACTATGGCCCTGAAGCCCGTGAGGGTTCTCATATCAGGATTCGGGAACGTCGGCAGAGAGCTGGTGAGACTAATAACCGAGTATAGGGAGGTGCTGGCACGGCAGGGCGTCAGGATCTCGGTAGTCGGCATAGTCGACTCGCGAGGAGCGCTAGTATCCCGGCAGGGGATTCCCGAGGAAACACTGCTACAGCTTCTCGAAGTCCCTAGGGGCGGCGTCTCCACCTTCAAGGACGGTAGGCCCGGCCTCACAACCCTTGGCGCTCTTGACGAATTGGAGGGGGTGCTCGACGTTCTGGTCGAGGTTACGCCTAGCAACTATAGGGACGCGGAGCCCGCCCTCAGCCACGTGAAGAGAGCCCTAGATGTGGGGGTTCACGTGGTCTCCGCCAATAAGGGTCCCTTCGCCCTCAAATACCAGGAGCTGGCATCAGCGGCAGAGAGGAGGGGCCTCTACCTGGGCCTCAAGGCCACGGTGATGGCCGGGACGCCCCTCATAGACCTGCTCCGATACGGATATACCGGTAGGAGTGTAGAGTTGGTCTACGGTGTCCTTAACTCTACCACGAACTACATTCTGAACCTCATGCACGGCGGCCTCAGCTTCCCCGAGGCCCTCGCCAAGGCCCAGGAGGACGGCTACGCGGAGCCCGACCCCAGCCTCGACCTCGAAGGCTGGGACCCTGCAGCCAAGATCTCCATATTATCGGGCGTCCTGGGCCGCCACATACCGGTACACCAGGTGACGAGGGTGCCCTTAAGCCCAGCTGTACAGGAACTCGTGGAAGCAGAGTGGCCCGTACGCTACATAGCGCGGCTCGACGTGGAGAGGGGCGCGGCAAGCGTCAGACCCGAGCCCGTGGAGCCCGGCAGCCCCTTGGCCAGGCTCCAGGGCGCCAGGAACGGGGTCCACATAGTCTCGGACGGGGGTAAAATCATCTACCTGGAGGGCACGGGCGGAGGTCCGAGGCCAACAGCCCTGGCCCTACTGAGCGACGTGGCCCTCATAGCCCGGGCGTTATAGCATATATGGGTCCCCGCCAGGATATAGGCTGGGGACGCCTATGAGCGCCGACATGGTGCTGGCATTTGGCATAATAGGCCTGGTGGCAGCGCTGGCATCGTTTAAGGACTACGTGTTCGGCGGGCCCTGCACGGCCGACGAGCGGGCTGGCTGCGGCGCCGTATACGCGCTACCCCAGGCCAGAATCCTGGGGGTCCACTTCTCTGTCCTGGCCCCCCTGTACTTCGCGGCACTTCTAGTCTCGCTGACCCTCCACGCCCACGCCAGCATCCAGGCCGCCTTCTACGCCTTCGCCGCTCTGCTGGCAGCGGGTGTGGCCATGATTCCCTACCTGGTCTACCTGGAGGTGAGGGTCGCCA
>WAQK01000068.1 GCA_015520265.1 Pyrodictiaceae archaeon
AATATACAGCTTGACGAGGTCTGTAACCTGTATTCCAAGCTCCTCGGCACGCTTCTTGAGCTCCCTGTACACTCTGTCAGGCACCGATAAGTGCACCGTAGGCAACAGTCTTCTCCCTACAAGAAAACTCTTGTGATTCTAATATATAAATATACTACCTCCAGTCTTTTTTTATCAATCTTCCTACATATGACGGTGTCCAAGAGCATGCTTATCTATTCTGCATGTAATACCCATATCGGGAGCCGTATTGAGGATAGTGACCTTTAAACTGGAGGAGGACCTGCTGGAGCGCCTCGACAAGTACGCGAGGAACAAGGGTAAGACGCGTAGCGAGGTAATCAGGAGGGCGCTGGAGCTCTACCTCATGATGGAGGATCACCGCGAGCCCCTCAGGACGAAGAAGGTACGGATTTTCTTCTAAAGAAAAAGACTGGCAGAGCAATACTAAGCATATATCCGGGAAGATATTACGTCTAAAATAGCCTTCCTGCCGGATAGAAGCTTCTCGACCAGGGTCCGCGAATTCCTCGTCAGGTCCATCCCTGCCGCCACCTTGAGGGGGAAGAACCCTGCCTCCAAGGCGTCGCTGCCAGCCCTGAGCTTCCCGCCCACGGGCTCAACCAGCACGTCGACGATCACGTAGTGGAACCTGACCCTGCCGCCCTTCTCCTCGATGTACTCGGCCACGTCCACCACGCCCCTCGCAACCCCCTCGAGCCCGGTCTCCTCCCTAAGCTCTCTAACAGCGGCCTCGTATAGCCTCTCGCCCAGCCTGAGAAGCCCTCCAGGCACACTCCACTTCCCGGCGCCGGGGCTATTGGCCCTCCTGACCAGGAGTATCTCGCCGTCCCTGAGAACCACGACACCTACCCCTACTATGGGGGCCTCCGGGTACTCTCTAGGCAAGCAGGGTCACCCCCTCGGAGGGGGCAGCAAGTAGATGCTCCGCTCGCCGGGCAGCTTGTCGGGTAGCGCCTCGAACTCGGGCCTTTCGAGCCTCACGACCCTCCACTTCTTCACGTATTTCAGGAACTCGTCTATAGGGTCTATCGGCAGGTTCATGCCGGGCACCCAGTAGTGCATGGGTACGACCACGCGGGGCTCAAGCCAGTTCACCAGCTCCCACGCCTCGTAGGCGGTGAGGGTATAGGTGCCTCCCACAGGGACAAACATGACGTCCACGCCATGCAACGCCCCTGCCTCCTCCGGGCCAGGCATGTCGCCCAGGTCGCCGAGGTGGGCCAGCCTCACCCCGTCGCCGCCCCTCAACACGTATGCCGTGACCCAGCCTCTCCTAGCTCCTCCATACTTGTCGTGGGGCAACCGTATTCCCAGGATCTCGAGGCCCTCCACGCTACTCGGACCCGCAGCGGCACGGAGCACCTTAGTGTCGCTGCGGGAGACGGCCTCGACGGCGTTGTGGTCGAAGTGCTCATGGGTGACCAGGACCAGGTCCGCTGTGCAGCGGGGCCTGGGGAGGCCCAGGCTCTCCCCGTCGTGGGGATCTATGACCACGGTGAGGCCAGGGTACGCCAGCTCGAAGCATGCGTGGCCATGCCATCTGACCAGGGGCATCAGGGATCCCGCCCATAAAATGGTGGCCCGCCGGTAATATACACGTTGGGGCTGGGAAGAAAACTACTACTTGGAGACGACGCGGACCCTGGAGAACCTCAGCCAGGGCGAGTAGAATCCGCCCAGAGGCCTTACCTCCCTGCCAACCATGTCCAGCTCCTTCAGCAACTCATAGACGTTGCCAGCCAGCATCACACCCCTCACGGGCCTAAGCTCGCCACCCTCCACGAGCCACGCCGGCGTCGCCACAACACTGAACTCGCCGGTCTCCGGGTTCGTGCTATGCGCACCCTGCAGGTCGTCGACCAACAGCCCCCTCCTCGTCTCAGCCAGCATCTCGTCCCTCGACGCGTCCCCCGGCTCCACCACCAGGTTGGTGAACCTTATGACCGGTATGGCCGAGTAGCCTCCCCTGAGGGCGTTGCCTGTGGGCTCGGCTCCCGCCCTCCTGGCCCAGTAGGTGTCGTATAGGAACCCCTTCAGAACACCCGCCTCTATCAGGGTCTTATCCCTCATCGGGACGCCCTCGTCGTCGAACCTATCGGTAGACATGCCGCCAGGCATGAGCCCCCTGTCCCTGATCGTCAGGTTCTCTGAGGCCACCTTCTCCCCTAGCCTGCCGGCATAGGGGCTCCGGCCCCTGACCACGTTGTCGCCCTTAACAGCCTGGTGGAGGCTGAAGTTCAGCAGCATAAACAGAGCCTTCTCAGTGAAGATGACGGGCATCTCGCCGCCCTCCAGCCTTACGGGCTTAAGGCTGATGAGGGCTCTCTCCACGGCCTCCCTGGCCACGGCCCTGGTGTCCACCAGCTCGACCCTTGACCCGGCCCAGGAGGTGCATCCGGGTGTCGTGTCGCCGCCGCTCGTTGCGACCACCTCCATCCAGGCCATGGACTCTGTGCCGCTGCTCGTGGCCTCCACTCCGTGGCTGTTATGTATAGCTTTCCACCCGGCACCTGCGAAGAACGAGCCATATACCACGGTGATCCTCTTATCGCTGAGGGCCTCCTCCAGCATGGCGGAGGCCAGCTCCACGGCTTCCCCCGAGGCTATCCCTGCAACCCTGCTGCTGTATGTATCCTCCACCTGGGGATAGCTGCTCGGCGTTTCGGGAAGCCCTCTCCATTCGGGATCGGGCCTGGAGGCGCGTGCTAGCTTGACCGCTCTCTCGGCCAGCCTCTCCACGGCCTCCTTGTCGAGGACGCTGGTGTAGGAGAACCCGACCCTCCTATCAACGATGACCCTGAGGCCGAGGCCAGCCTCGTCGTAGCTGGACGCCTGGTCCAGGTTGTTGTTCTTCAGTGAGACGTCGAAGCCCCGGACCCTGGTGGCGAAGGCCTCTGCCTCGCTTGCCCCCATCTTCTCAGCCAGCTTGACGGCTAGCTCCGCGTATTCGAGGAGTTCCTCTCCGCTCATCTCCCGGCACCCCCGATCGTTATGGCGCGGACCCTTATGTGGGGCCCGCCGTCCGAGACGAAGGCCGACTGGCCCTTGCCGCAGCGCCCGTACTCCAGCTGGAAGTCCTTGGCGACGCCGTCCACCTGGGCCAGGGTTTCCAGTGTGTTGCCGCTTATACTCATGTTCCTAACCGGCTCCCCGATCTCGCCGTTAACGATCTCGTAGGCCTCCTGGATCCCGACCTGGAAGGTGCCGTCCATGTTGGCCTGGCCTCCCCTGAAGGAGACCAGGTAGTAGCCGAACTCTATGCCTTCGAAGAGCTCCTCCACAGCCATGTCGCCGGGCCTCATAACGGTGTTCCTCATCCTGATCAGAGGGGGCACCCTGTAGCTTTCGGCCCTGGCGTTCCCCGTAGGCTCCCTGCCCAGCTTGGCTGCGAACTCCCTGTCCGTCATAACCCCCTTCATGTATCCCTCCTCTATCAGTATCGCCGGCTTGGCCTCGACGCCCTCGTCGTCGTACCTGTAGGTCCCGAAGCCCCCAGGGATCGTGGGGTCGTCCACTATGGTGACCAGGCTCGAGGCTATCTTCTCGCCGAACTTGTCTCTCACAGCACTGCCAGCCATCGTTAGGTCGGCCTCGGCCAGGTGGCCGAATGCCTCGTGCACGAAAACCCCCACAACGTTGGGGGCCAGCACCGCTGGGAACACTCCTCCCCTCGGCGTCTTCGCGCCCAGCTGCTTGACCACCCGGTCCACCAGCTTCGAGGCGAGTTCCTCGGGGCTCCACCTTTCGAACAGCGTGTAGCCCTCCACGGAGCCTATCTCCTCCCTAGCGGACGCCTGGACGTCCCCCCTCCTGCCCGTGACCCAGAAGTAGGCCCAGGACATACTCCGCTCCTCCTCTACGAGGCGGCCGTCGCTTGACGCGTAGATCTTCCTCTCCAAGCCGTCTGCATACTTTATCGTTACGGTCTTTACATCCTCGTTCTCAACGATCAGCCTGTGGACCTCGAGGAGATCCGAGACCTTCACCTCCGAGTCAACGTCAAGGGGGTTGACCTTCGGCTTCCAGACAACCCTGTCCTCCAAGGCCGGCAGCTCGGCCACCCGGATCGGGGTCTTAACCCTCTCCGACGCAGCGCGGGCCGAAGCAAGGGCGCTTCCAAGCGTCGCCTTCAGGCCCTCCGGGGTGAGCCTGCTGGTGTACGAGAAGCCCCAGGCACCCCTGTAGAGGACCCTGATGGCTACACCCGTGTCCCTGCCTCCAGCCATGGCCTCCACGACGCCGTCCCTGAGGGATATACTGGTGTGCTCGGCGTCCTCGACCCTAACGTCCACGAACGAGGCCCCCAACCTCAGGCCCTCCTCCACTATCCTGACCGCTAGATCCTTTATGTGCTCCAAGACAGTGCACCACAATCTTAATCCAGGAGTGGGGTAAAAAGGGTTCGCAGGTGAACCAGCGCCCAACACACGCTTAAGTATAGCGGAAGGCCAGCGCAGCGGGGAGACCGGGTTGATCAGGTGGCTCAAAAAGTTGCCCGGAGACAAAGAGGTCTACAGGCTGCTCAGGCCCTACGTGGCAGAGTGGTTCAGGCGCAGGTACGGCTCCTTCACCCTCCCCCAACGGGGCGCCATACCCCTCATCAAGAGGGGGGAGAACGTCCTGGTCTCCTCCCCGACGGGGACGGGCAAGACGCTAGCAGCTTTCCTGGGGCTCCTGGACACGCTGTACGAGATGGGCGAGAAGGGGGAGCTGCGCGAAGAAATATATGTGGTCTACGTCTCCCCGCTGCGGGCCCTCAACAACGACATGAGGAAGAACCTTCTCGAACCCATACGCGGGATAGGCGAGACCGCGTCGGAGATGGGCCTAGAGATACCCGAGATCAAGGTAGCCGTCAGGACCAGCGACACCAGCCCCTCGGAGAAGCAGAGGATGCTGAGGAAGCCGCCCCACATCCTCATAACGACGCCGGAGAGCCTCGCCATAAGCCTAGCCGCCCCCAAGTTCAGGGAGAGGCTCCGCACGGTCCGCTGGGTGGTTGTCGACGAGATCCACGAGCTGGCCTCCTCCAAGAGGGGCAGCCACTTGATGCTCAGCGTGGAGAGGCTCGAAAACCTCGCCGAGAGGAGCCTCGTGAGGATAGGGATGAGCGCCACAATAGCGCCCCTCGAGGAGGTGGCCAAGTTCCTCGTAGGCTTCGACGACGAGGGGAGGCCCAAGCCCTGCATCATAGTGGATGCGAGGTTCGCCAAGCCCATAGACGTGAGGGTGGTCTGCCCCCTCAAGGACCTGATCCACACGCCCACCGAGGCGGTTAACGAGAGCATCTACAGGACCTTGGCCAGGATAATCAGGAGGCACCGCACCACCCTAGTGTTCACCAACACGAGGAGCGCCACCGAGAGAGTGGTCTACAAGCTGAGGAGGCTCCTCAAGAACCTCGGCATTGCCGACATGGACGAGATCGAGGCCCACCACAGCAGCCTCAGCAGAGGCATACGCCTCGAGGTGGAGAACAAGCTGAAGAAGGGCGAACTCCGCGTAGTTGTCTCCTCCACGAGCCTGGAGCTCGGGATAGACATAGGCTACATAGACGTCGTCGTCCTGCTAAGTAGTCCTAAGAGTGTGTCCAGACTCCTCCAGAGGGTGGGGAGGGCTGGGCACCACATTAGGAGGGTGAGTAAGGGCCGCCTGGTAGTGGTTGACAGGGATGACCTGGTGGAGTGCACGGTGCTGGCCAAGGCGGCGATGGAGAAGAAGATAGACAGGGTGAAGATACCGCGGAACCCTCTGGACGTGCTGGCCCAGCACCTGGTGGCCATGTCGTTGGAGAAGAAGTGGGACATACGGGAGGCCTACAGGCTGGTGAGGAGGAGCTACCCGTTCCACACGCTGAGCTGGGACGACTACATGCTGGTCCTCCGGTACCTGGCCGGCGGATACAGGGACAGGCTGGAGAGGTATAAGGTGTACCCCAAGCTGTGGATGGACGAGGAAGAGGGTGTCTTCGGGAGGAAGAGGAGGATCAGGATGATCTTCTACCTCAACAGCGGCACCATACCCGACGAGGCCGACGTCAAGGTGTTCACACAGGACGGGAGGTACGTGGGCAACCTGGAGGAGGGCTTCGTCCAGATCCTCGCCCCGGGAGACATCTTCGTGCTGGGAGGAAGGACCTACGAGTTCGTCAAGGCCGAGGGCATGAGGGCCCTGGTTAGGCCAGCGGAGGGCAGGAGGCCCACGGTGCCCAGCTGGTTCTCCGAGATGCTTCCCCTAGCCTTCGACTCAGCACTGGAGGTGGCCAGGTTCAGGAGAATGGTCGCCGAGAAGATCAGGGAGGAGCCTGCGGAGAAGGTGGTGGAATGGCTAGCCAAGGAGTACAAGCTGGACCTGGACGCCGCCCGCAACATTTACCGGTACTTCTGGGAGCAGCTGGCCTTCACCGGGGGCCTGATGCCATCTGATAAGCTGCTCCTCATAGAGACCTTCCACGACGATATGGGCTTCAACACGGTGTTCCACACACTCTACGGGAGAAGGACCAACGACGCCCTCTCGAGGGCCTATGCCTACCTCTTGGCAGAGGAGACGGGTGCAGCCGTGAGGATCACGGTCTCAGACAACGGGTTCATGCTCACACTGCCCCGAGGCGCCAGGCCGCCGGACCCCGTGGGGCTGGTCTACAGGCTCACACCCGACAACCTGGAGGCGGTGCTGAGACGTGCCGTGAGGAACACCGAGATGATGCGCAGGATCTTCAGGCACGTGGCGCAGAGGAGCTTCATGATCCTCCGCCGCTACAAGGAGTGGGAGAAGAGCCCCCACAAGCTCCAGCTCAGCGCCCAGACGCTGCTGAGGGTTGTCATGAAGATGGAGAAGTTCCCGGTGCTCGAGGAAACCTACAGGGAGATCTTCGAGGACCACATGAACCTGGAGGGGGCCCGCAGAGTATTGGAGTGGATCCACGGCGGCGAGGTAGAGGTGAGGGCCATAGGCCCCAACACCGTACCCAGCCCCTTCGCACACCACCTGGTGGTGCAAGGCTACAGCGACGTCGTGCTCATGGAGGACAGGAGGAGGCTCCTCCAGATACTGCACCAGAGGGTGCTGGAATACATAAAGGAGAGGGCGGAGGCCACGGCCGGCCGCTAGCCTACCCCGCCAGAAACTTCTTCTCCTGTTTTAACGCCTTCTCCAGAGCCTTCCCAGCCTCCCCGTCCAGAGGGGCCAGGACAAGCTCCTCCACCCACTCCCCCAAGACCCTGAGACCTTTTGCCAGCCCGGCCGGGAGAAGCGCTGCGTCCACCACACCGTCCCTCACCAGGGCCTCGGCCGCCCTCACACCCTTGACGGGCACCACCCCCAGCTCCTCCAGACCCAGCTCCTCCAAGACCCTTCTCCTCAAATGCTCCAGCCCGGAGCCAGCAGGGTATGCCGCCACGCTGCGGGGCTCCTCGGTCCGGGAAGCCAGGACGACGCGTCTAGAAACACGCACACCTTCAACACTGGCCGGGCAGGCTGGGTGCAATGTGCTCATGACGGCCAGGCTGGCGTCGCCCCTCCTACGGGCTATGAGGGCCGTCGCTGTGCCCGCCTCTATGAGCCTCCACTCCCCTGGTAGAAGAGACGCGTCGACGTATTCGCCTATCACAGCCCTCACCGACCTACCGGGGATCCTATGAAGGTGTACCTCTACCACGTCGCCCTCACCGGGAGGCGCGAAAGCTGTCTCGGGGATCACGACATAGCCGTCGCTGCCAGTGTAGCTAACGATCATGTAGCTCTTACTGGCCACGGGGTAGGCGCTCCACACCCTCCGCACCCTGTTCCACACCAGCACGACGGGCTGATGGGTCCTCCTGCCCCTCTCAACGGGCAGCTCCACAGCGACCTCAGCCTCCAAGACCTGCTCCTCGGGGGCCTGTGTCCCCATCATGGACGCGAGGTACGGCGCTACAACCCTCCTGAAGACGAAGGCAGCCGACAACGGGTTACCTGGGAGGCCGAAGACGGGCTTACCCTCCACAACTCCCACCACTGTCGGCTTACCTGGCTTCATCTTCAACCCGTGGGCCACGATGACACCCATCCTGCCGATGACCCTGTATACAAGGTCTTCGGGCCCGGCTGATGTGCCGCCCGTGAAGATCACTATGTCGGCCTCCTTCAGCGCCTTGACCAGGGCCTCCTCTATCTCGCCTTCGTCGTCGCCCACTATCCCCAGCACCACGGGCTCGGCCCCAATCTCCCTAAGCATGGCTGACAAGAGGTAGGTGTTGGCATCATGGATGGTGCCGGGCCTCAACGGCCTGCCGGGCTCCACTAGCTCGTCGCCGCTGCTCGCCACGGCAACCCGGGGCCTCCTGTACACCTTGACGCGGCCCACGCCAGCAGCTGCCAGGCTTCCCAGGAGGGCCGGGCCCAGCCTGGAGCCCCTCCTGGCAAGCACGGCGCCCCTATAAACGTCGCTGCCAGGCCACCCCACGTTTTCGCCCCAGGTCACCGACCTGTAGACGAGGATCTTGCCGCCCCTGACCTCCGTGTACTCCACGGGGACCACTGCATCAGCCCCCGGGGGCACCATGGCTCCTGTGTCTATCTCCACGGCCGAACCGGGCTCCACCCTGAGCCCCGACGCGTCGAAGCCTACCGGCACCCTACCAGCGAGCCTCAGTTCCACGGGCTCCTCCTCGCCAGCACCCCTGACATCTTCGGAGCGGACAGCGTACCCGTCCACCAGCGACTTGGGGAAGGGCGGCACGTTCCAGGGGGCCCTCACGTCTTCTGCAAGAACCCTGCCATAGGCCTCGAGGAGACCCACCTCCTCCACCCCTAGGGGGCGTGGAGGGGCAAGCTCCGAGAGCCGGTTAAGAGCCTCCTCGGGCGGCACCAGTTTCTTGAAAACCCTGCGCAGACCTGATCCCCCACACGTTACAGCGTGGAGGGGTGTTTTAGGTGAGACGGTTGCCGCATGCAAATAAAAGGATTTAACCCGACTCTCCGAAACGGATCAGCGGTGTAGCCTGTGGCCAGATACGAGGTGCCGCCATACCTAGCGATAGACGCTGAGAGGGTGGCTGAGAAGCTGTCCAGGTGCATAGCCGAGTACGTGGAGGGCGCCGGGGCTCGGGGCGTCGTGGTCGGCATCAGCGGGGGCGTGGACTCCTCCACAGCCGCGGCTCTGGCTGTGAGGGCCCTGGGGAGGGACAGGGTCTACGGCCTGATAATGCCGGAGAGGGAGACCAATCCTAGGGACCTGGAAGACGCTAGGAGAGTAGCGGAGCACCTGGGGATAAAGTGGAGGGAGATCGACATAACGGGGATCGTGGAGTCAGTCCTAAAGGCTGCTGGCGACAACTACGACTCGGCGCCCAGGGTGGCTAAGGGCAACGTGAAGGCCAGGGCCAGGATGGTGCTCCTCTACTACCACGCCAACAAGGACAACCTCCTCGTGCTGGGCACGGGCGACAGGAGCGAGATACTGCTAGGCTACTTCACCAAGTGGGGCGACGGAGCCGTCGATCTACTTCCTATAGGAGGACTCTACAAGACACAGGTGAGGCTGCTGGCGGAGCATCTGGGGGTGCCGGAGGACATAGCATGGAAGCCCAGCAGCCCAGGCCTGTGGCCGGGCCATAGGGCCTCCCAGGAGCTGGGGGCCGACTACGACGTGATCGACAAGATACTCTACCACATGGTTGACCTGGGCCTGGGGGACGAGGAGGTCGCTGAGAAGGCGGAAGCGCCCGTGGAGCTGGTCAGGGCTGTGAGGGAGAGGATAAGGGCTTCGAGGCACAAGAGGAACCCGCCCCAGCCCTGCACGCCCTAGCCGGTTTTCCTAACACCTATGTACATGTAGATGTGCAGGTTTTTCTCCCTGGCCTCAGCCAGTATGCTCGACCCCTCAGAGACATAGTCGGTGCTCTTCACCCAGCCTGTCACTATTATGGGGAGCCACGTAGTGTTGTAGGCCGAGTAGGCTATGTGGTCCAGCGGCGTCCCGGTGGCCCTTGTATAGTATGTCATGTCGACCGGCACCCATCTCCCGCCTACCCAGGCCTTGACCCAGCCGTGGGGACCCACGTTGGCGAGCCTGTAGATCAGCGTCCCGTTCTCAGCCGTGCCCTCCGCCTCGTACCCCTGGAGCACTATCATCCCCATCTCCAGGTAGGCGGGCACGCCCCTAGCCCTGAGGAGCGTTATGAGGAGATTAGATCTGTCATCACAGTCGCCCACACCCTCCTCCAGCACCTCCCAGGGGTGCCTGGCAGGTATCCTGGACCCGTATACAAGATTATCGTCGATCCAGCCCAGCAGAGCGTAGAGGTAGTCCTCGCCCTCCAAGCCATCGAATCCCTCCAGGAAGGCCTGGATCAGCGGGTTGGAGTAGTTCCAGAGCCTCGTCTCCCCCAAGTCGAGCTCCGAGACCTCGGGCTGCCACTCAGGCCTCCTGGAGGGGTCCAGCCTCATGGAGTACAACACGGTTATGTTGAGCTCCTCTCCCGGCATGAGGGCCTGGGGCGCCGCTAGGATCCTGAGGCTCGGGGCGCCGTCGCGGCTCCGTTCGACCCGGTATCCTTCGCTGCCCAGGACGGCTCCGTTGATCATGACCGTCACGTTGAGGACTTCCTGGCCCGGCAGGTTGGGGGGATAATCTACTACAAGGTAGTCGCCCGAAAGGTTGTAGGGCTCGCTCCCCCTGTTGACCAGCAGGTAGCTCTCGTAGAACACATGGGTGGCGCCAGCCGCGCTGCTGGGCGCCAGTAGGGCTGCGAGCACCGCGAGCAGCACAGCCGTTGCGGCTAGAGTTCTCGGAGGCATCCTATTCATCTACTCTCCAGGGTTGCCGGGGGCCCTATAAGCTCTACCTCCACAAGCTCCCCCTCCTCTACGCCGGTAGTGTCCTCCGGCACGACCAGTATTCCGTTCCCCCGGGCCAGGGCTGAGAGGACGCCGCTCCCGGTTAGGCGAAGAGGCTCTACGTAGTAGGAGCCCCTCCCGTCCATGTACACCCTCACCCTATAAATGTGCCTCACGCCAGGCGTCGCTGGTATGCGTCTCAGGGTCCTCGCCTGGACCACCGGCCTCACCGGCTCCTCCAGGCCGAGGGCCCGGTAGAATACCGGCTCGAACACTGCCTGGAGCTCGGCTAGTGCCGCCACGGGGAAGCCGCTGAGGGCCATGGCCAGTCTGCCGCCCACCACGGCCACGGCTGCGGGGCGACCGGGCTTCAGGGCGATGCCGTGGACGTAGTACTCTACGCCCTCCAGGCGCTCCAGCACCCTGGCCGAGTAGTCCTTCCTGCCCACGCTGGTGCCGCCAATGGTAAAGGCGAAGGGACACTCCTCCAGCGCTTCGCGGTAGAACCTCTCTATAGCCTCCTCATCGTCGCCGACCCTGCCCCGGCTGAGCACCCGGAGCCCCATCTCCCTGAGGTAGCTTCTCACCAGGTATCCCGTGGTGTCGTAGATCTTGCCGGGGCCCAGGGGCTCTCCGGGCTCCACTATCTCGTCGCCAACGTTGAGGACCGTTGCACAGGGCTCCTCGTAGACCGGCAGGCTCGTGTAGCCCTGTGCGGCTGCTAGCCCGACATGCCAGGGCCTGATCCTGGTACCCCTTCTGACAAGTAGGTCGCCAGCCCTGACGTCCTCACCCCTCCTGGAGACGCCGTAGCCCGGCGCGACACTCCGGTAAACATAGACCATGCCGCCCTCGACGCGTGTGTGCTCCAGCATCACCACGGCGTCGGCGCCCTCGGGTATCGGCGACCCCGTAGAAACCTCTACAGCCTCTCCCGGCTTCAGGGGGCTGGAGGGGTACTCGCCTATCAGGACCCTGTCAGCCAGTCTGAGGACGGCGGGGCTTGCCTGGGAGGCCAGCTGGGTGTCCTTGGAGCGGACGGCGTATCCGTCCACCACCGCCCTGTCCTCGGAGGGTATGTCCATCCTGGCGACCACGTCCCTGGAGGCGTACCTGCCCAGGGCCTCCTCCAGCGGCACCTCCTCCTCAGCCAGGCTTATCCTTAGCCTGGAGAGAACCTCGGAGACGACGCGGTCCACGGGTGTAAGCCTCTTAAACACGCGTGCCAAGGATATCCCCTTCCAGGAGTGGTGCGCCTGGATAAGGGCGTGCCTGGCAAGTATTAAGGGTTAGCTTGTGGCTTGGAAGAAAACCAGGCCCCTGCGCAGGGGCCTGGGGGCAAAAACAGTGTAGGGTGGGTCCGGCTGTCCCGCTAGTCCAGGCTGACTAGTTCGGCCTCGTAGAGCTGGGTTATTATCGTGGCTATGGGTTCCTGCAGCTTGGAGACCTCTATTTCGGCCTCCTTGCTGACGTGCTCGACTATGTCCTCGACGGTCCTGGTACCATCGCACATCTGCCAAATGTAGAATATGGCTGGCGTGAGGCCGTAGACCTCCTCCTTCTCGTTGGCGACGACTATGTACTGGTCCTGCTCGCCCAGCTCCTGGCCTTTCCTAAGGGGCTTCTTGACCTTCAGCTCATCGTAGTTCAATACCATCCGCCTCTCCGCTGACCTCTACCCCTCTGGCCGTAGCCGTAGCTCCTCCTGGGAGTCTCAGGCGCGGATGGGATGTCTTCGGGCACGTCTTCGGCCTCCGGCACCTCCTCGCCGGACACCTCCTCTATGTTGCCCCTGCTGCCGACGTTGAGCTGGACCTGACCCCTGTAGGCGGTTGTCCAGGCCCCCTCAATCTTGACTGCCTGGCCCTCCTCGAGGCTCCCGGCTTTTTCGCCCCAAAGCGTCAGTTTTATCCTGGCGGTCTCGTCGCCGACTATCGCTTCGCTGATCGTCCTGGGGCCTCTACGGGTCTGCACGACTTTGGGTTCGCGGGTCTCGAGAACGCGGACCTGGACGGTCACGTTGTCGAGTCCGGGTTTTAGGTCTTTTATTTTGCTTAGTTCGGACATTTACGTTACGCTCCTATTACGGTTTGTAGTTGTACCTGTGCCCCGGGCCTATAATAAGTGTTCCGGGGCCCTCGGTTGAGCAACTCGTCCCCATGCACGCCTCGGCTAAAACCGGGATCCTCACTGGGCCCTAGCACCCTCTGGGTTCTCAGCACTTTAATATGTGTGGAGTCCCCCAATATAGTTGAGGAATGTGTCCGTGGAGGCGGAGAAACTCACCGTCAAGGCTGCCAGGTTCGTGGAGCTGCTCAGCGAGCCCTTCGTGGGCAGGGAGGAGGAGGCCAGGCTCATAGCCCTGGCTCTGCTAACCAGGGAGCACGGCCTCCTGCTCGGGGAGCCGGGCACGGCTAAGAGCGCGATAGCTAGGAGGGCCAGCGAGCTGGTGCAGGCCAGGTTCTTCAAATACCTGCTCACAAGGTTCACTGAGCCCAGCGAGCTCTTCGGCCCCCTCGACATAGAGGCTCTGAAGAGAGGCGAGTACAGGAGGATAAGCCGGGGCAAGCTCCCTGAGGCAGAGATAGCCTTCCTAGACGAGATATTCAACGCCAACTCCGCGATCCTCAACTCGCTTCTAAGCATAATGCAGGAGAGGGTACTGTACGACGGGTACAGCGAGATACGGGTCCCCCTCTGGAGCCTGATAGCGGCGTCCAATAGGATACCCGAGGACCCGGAGCTAGAGGCCCTCTACGACAGGCTCCTCCTCAGGCACCACACCAAGCCGCTCCCCGAGAACCGGTGGGCCGACCTCCTCGAGGCGTCGTGGAGGATAGAGGCGGGCCTCGTGCCGCCAGCGGAGCCCGTGATGACTATGGACGACCTGGCCCGCCTCCACGAGCTGGTCTTCAAGGTCGACCTTTCCCAGGTCATGCCCAAGCTCCTCAAGATCTACGCTGTGTTCGAGGAGAGGGGGATCCACCTAACCGATAGGAGGAAGGGCAAGGCCCTCAAGGTGATAGCTGCCAACGCCCTCCTAGAGGGGAGGATGGCTGCTGAGGAGCAGGACCTCCTGGCACTGAAATACGTTGCTCCCAGGGATCTGGAGGACTTCGACAAGGTCGCCGTGATCCTCTCCGAGGAGCTCCGAACCCCCGAGAGGTACATGAGGGAGCTAAGCGAGATCCTGGCCAACGTCAGGGAGGCGGCCCGCGCGGTCAAGTACATGCACAACTACGACCCCAGGCTCATAGAGATGTACAGGAACATGCGCACCGCCAGGAGCAGGGTCTCCACCATAATGAGGGAAACCGACGACCCCAAGGTCAGGGAGAAGGGGTTCGAGCTCATCAAGGAGATAGACGCAGTGATAGACGAGATAAGCAGGAGGCTCGGGATCTGATGGGCGCCCTTAAAGGCGTGAACTACGAAGACCCTCTCGTCAAGTACAGGGGCGAGAGGGTGGTATCCCTCCTCAGGAAGCTGGAGCCCGCCGCCAAGAAGCCTGAGCCCGACGTGGCGGTCGACATATACTACACTTTCTTCCTCCCCTTCCCCATACTCAACGAGGCGGCGGCGGGCCAGGACTCGTACAGGATAGTCTCAGCCCTAATCTCCTCTGCCAGGCTCGTCGACGTGAAAAAATACACCGTGGCTGACAGCGTGGCGAGCAGCATAGCTGCAGCCACTATACTATACAGGCTTTCCAAGCTCCAGCAGCGGATGGCCTACGGCTCGGCAGGAGGAGAGAAAAACGAGGAGCAGGGCCCCCAGATACCAGACGACCAGCTTAAAGCCATGGTGGAGGGGGCCCTCAAGGAGGCTGCGGAGCAGATGGAGACCGTGAAGGATGTGGAGAGCCTGGCTCAGAGCATAGCGGCGGGCACTGGTAGCTACCTGAGCCTCGAGGAGTCGGTGGCCGACGTCTACAGGCTAGCCAAGAACTCGGACCTCCGGGAACTACTCGACTTCCTCAAAACCTTCGACGCCTTCGAGGTGGCGAGCCAGTCGAGGAGGCTGAGCCACAGGTACAGCAGGGGCGAGGTGAGGGCCTACGAGCTGGGAGGCGACATCGAGAGACTGGTGCCTCACGAGCTCTCCCTGCCTGAGGAGCTTTTCTACGCCAAGCTGGCCGACTCTAAGCTCCTCCTCTACGAGAAGGTTCTCCCCGAGACCCTGGGCCCCATCTACGTGTTGCTCGACAAGTCGGGCTCCATGATGGGCGCCAAGATCCTCTGGGCCAAGGCGGTGGCGCTGGCCCTGGCCAGGAGGGCCATGTCGGAGAGGAGGAACTACTACATCAGGTTCTTCGACAGCATACCCTACCCGGCCATAAGGCTGAAGACGAGGCTGAAGGGGAGGGACCTGGTGAAGCTGCTCGACTATATTGCCAGGGTGAAGGCCAGCGGCGGCACCGACATTACGAGGGCCATCATGGCAGCCTCCGACGACATAGCCGGGAAGAGGTTCCCGGGTGCCAGCGACATCATACTGGTGACCGACGGCGAGGACAGGATAGGCGTGGAACTGGTTAGGAGGGAGCTGAAGCGAGCCCAGGCGAGGCTCATATCCGTGATGATCCAGGGCGACAACCCTGACCTCCGCGAGGCTTCCGACGTGTACCTAAATGTTTCGATGCTCTCCTCATCTGAAGCCTTGAAAGTTGTAAGGTTCTAGCATCGAGATAACAGTATTAATCCTGCATCCCATAGGATAATGTTGGGGCGAACAGTTTTGACGGTGCTCGAAGCGCTGCTCAGGCCGAGGAGCATAGCGATAGTCGGCGCATCTAGGAGGCCCAACAAGGTCGGCAACATCATCCTGAGGAACCTCCTGGCCTCCGGGTATAGGGGCAAGATATACCCCGTGAACCCGGCGGCCCCCGAGATCCTGGGCTTCAAGGCGTACCCCTCTCTCCGGAAGGTGCCCGGCGAAGTCGACATGGTGGTTGTGGCCATACCGGCGGAGCACGTCCTCCAGGTGGTCGACGAGGCTGCCGAGAAGAACGCCAAGGTGCTCGTCGTCATCTCCTCCGGGTTCTCCGAGGTGGGCAGGAGGGACTTGGAGGAGAAACTGGTTAGGAGGGCCAGGGAGAAGGGCATGAGGGTGCTGGGACCCAATATATTCGGCGTCGTCTACACGCCTTGGGGGCTCAACGCCACCTTCGGCCCCTCCATGATACTGCGGGGCAGGATAGCCCTCATAACCCAGAGCGGCGCACTAGGAGTAGCTCTCATGGGGTGGACCTCCAGCATAGGCGTAGGCCTCTCCGCCGTTGTCAGCGTTGGCAACATGGCTGACCTGGGCTTCGACGAGATCAGCGAGGTCCTCGCCGAGGACCCGGAAACCAGGGTGATAACCCTCTACATTGAGGGCATCAAGCCCGGAACGGGGAAGAGGTTCATAGAGAAGATGAGGAGAGTGTCCCTCAGGAAGCCCGTGGTGGCATTCAAGTCGGGCCGCACCTCCAGGGGCAGCGCCGCTGCATCCTCCCACACCGGGAGCCTTGCGGGGAGCGACAGCGTCTACCAGGCCGCCTTCGAGCAGAGCGGCGTCCTGAGGGCCATGACGCTGGAGGAGATGTTCGACTGGGCCAGGGCCTTCGCCGAGCAACCCTTGCCTAGGGGCAACAGGATAGTGATAATAACCAATGGTGGCGGAGTGGGCGTCATAGCGACGGACGCGGCTGAGGAGCAGGGCCTCAGGCTCATAGATCCGCCCGAAGACCTGGTGCGCGAGTTCCGGAGGCACATGCCTTGGTTCGGGAGCGCCAAGAACCCCGTGGACCTCACAGGGATGGCTGCAGGGCCCGAGTACTCCGGCGCGGTGGAGGCTGCGTTAAAACACCCCGACGTGGACGGCGTCATAGTGCTCTACTGTGAGACCGGCCTGGTTCACCCCAGAGACCTGGCCGGAGCCCTCATAGAGACTTACAGGAAGGTGAGGGACGAGGGCGTTGAGAAGCCTATGCTGGTCTCAATGATAGGGGGCGACGAGACCAACAAGGCGCTCATCCACCTGGACAGGAGGGGGATCCCAGCATACCCCATGCCCGAGAGGGCCGTCTCGGCCATGGCCGCAATGATAAGGTACAAGAACTGGCTTGACAAGGCCCTACACAGCTGATTCCTTTATTAGACACACCCATCTCCAACCCCCAGGAGAGGTGCAGCAGGTTGGCCAAGCTGGTTTTCGCAGACGCCCACGGACACAGCAATCCAGTGATAGGCATGGGCGCGTCCAGGATAGCTGAGAGGTTCCGCAGAGCTGGCGGCTGGTTCATGGCCCTCGTCGCCTTGTCGCCACGCCACTACGGCCTAGACCGCCACGACCTGGAGGGGTACAGGAGGGTGTACGACCTACACGTCTCGGAGTGCAGGGCTGCTAGGGAGGCTGGGCTGAGGGTCTCCTGCCTGGCCGGGATGCACCCGGCCGACGTGGACTTCCTCATCAACAAGGCTAGGATGAAGCCGCTGGAGGTACTGGATCTGGGCAGGAGAATAGTCGACCTGGCGGCCGAGTATTGTCGGAAGGGCCTGCTGGACGGTGTAGGCGAGGTGGGGAGGCAGCATTACGCCACCAAGCCGTCCCACGTCGTGGTGGCTCAGAGGATCATGGAGTACGCCATGCTGAGGGCGAGGGAGGAGGGCTTCATACTCCACCTCCACCTGGAGAACGACGGCGCCTTCACTCCCAGGGACGTGGCCGACCTGGCGGCCAGGCTGGGGGTGCCCAGGAACCTGGTGTTCCTCCACCACGCCAGGCCTGGCGTGTTGGAGTACGGCGTGGAGCTTGGCCTCCCCTCCACGGCGCCTGGCCTGGAACCCGTGCTTAGGACAGCCTTCGCCAGGGCCGGGGACCGCTTCATGGTGGAGTCGGACCACATAGACGACCCCGGGAGACCCGGCACCGTCGTTTACCCGTGGGAGATGGCCTCCAATCAAACGCGCCTCCTGGAACAGGGGGTGGTGGACGAGGACTCCCTACATAGGGTGAATGTTGACAACATCGTAAGGTACTATGGGGTGGAGCCTCCTTGAACCTAGACCAGCTGGTCCAGATGACCCTGATGCTCTTCATAGTGGTGGACCCTCTGGGCAACGCGCCCCTCTTCTACTGGCTTACCAGCGACATGGAGAGGTCTAAGAGGCGGAGGATTATCAAAATGAGTGTCCTCGTGGCGACGGGCATGCTGGTGTTCTTCAGCCTGGTGGGCGACCTTTTCTTCTACTATTTCGGGATGACCCTATCGGACTTCAAGATAGCTGGAGGCATAATCCTGTTCATCTACGGCCTCGAGGGCGTGCTGGGGAGAACCGAGGTCGCCTACATCGAGAGGGGACAGCCGGAGTCTATAGCCGTGGTGCCCATGGCCACACCCCTCCTGGCGGGGCCCGGCGCCATAGCCACAGTGATATACATAAAGATGAGCCTGGGTCTGGCCGCGGCCCTCATAGCTGTAGGCGTCAACTCGCTGGTGGCGCTCCTGCTCCTCATGAGGGGCGCCGACCTCCTCGACCTGCTGGGGAGGAACGGGGCCATAGTGCTAACCAGGATCATCGCGATGATGCTGCTGGGCTTCTCGGTGGCTATAATAAGGGAGGGGATCGCCGAGACCCTCGCCTCGATCGGGCAAAGCTAAATTAGTGGCTCCACATAGTATGGGGGGAGAGAAGCCGGGGAGGGCCAGCAGTTGAGGAGCCTACTAAACCTTCTAGTGGAGGGGAAGGCGTACCCGCTTCTCTCGCTATACATACTCTGTACCCTCTCCGCTGGCCCCAAGACGGGCTACGAGATTATCAAAGAGATAAGGAGGAAGACCGGCGGTGTCTGGAACCCTAGCAAGGGCACCATATACCCCCTCCTCTACAAGCTCGAGGAGGATGGGCTGGTTAGGAGGGAGGGGGACACATACATGGTGACCGAGAAGGGCCTCGACACGCTCAGGGAGGCCAGGGTCCAGAGAACCAATGCAAACAGGAAGCTGAGGGCCCTGAGGAGCCTCGCCCTCGAGGTATTCTACCCCGACGAGGAGTACAGAAGGCTCAGAATGGCGATCCTAGAAAGGATCGACAGGATCCTCGACCTGGTGGAGAAGAACCCTGAGAAGGGCAGGCTACTGGTTGAGAAGCTGGACGAGATCCTCTCCCAGCACGGCTAGCATCCCGGCGTGCGGATTTCTATAGATTTCAAGAGGGATAGCTTTAATGATAGAGTCGATTTTAACGAAAACTTGGATAAAGGATAACAAATATTATATATAGCGACCGGAAAAATATCATGCAAAAAATAATGGAACTTACTGTGTAAACGTTGGGTGGTATGGTCATGGGTTATGGTAAACTGCCCTCCGGCAAAGAGGTCTCCCTGGTCAACCTGATGAAGTTCTGCTATGACCTCTCGGAGACCGACATAGAGATATACTTCAAGCTGCTGAAGAGCGGTGCCCGAACCATAGACGACCTGTCACGGGAAATGAACCTGAGCAAGGCCACCATCAGCCGGTCCCTCAACAAGCTCCTGGGGCTGGGCTTCATAGAGAGGGAGCGCCTAGCCTCCTCCACAGGTATAGGTAGGCCCAAGTACCTGTACAAGGCTGATGAGAAGAAGTTCTCCGAGAAGCTGGTCAAGGACATAGAGGAATGCTCCAGGCTGGTCAGACAGTTCGCCGAGAACGTGATAGAATCCATAGTAAAGGAGGGTAAGCCGGAGATAGCCTAGGGGCTAGGTGTTCAGCGAGTTCAATAAATCCTCAATTTTTATCCTACGGTTAGCTATTTTGATCGCCAGGCTCACGGCAAAGCGTATAAACTCGCTCCTACTCTTGAATCCCAGCTTAGGCCACACGCTGTCCATCTGCCTGAGGAGGGGCTCGTCCATCTTGACGGTCACAACCCTTGGGCCGTCGAGGATGAGCTCCATTGTCCGGTCATCGCGGTACACAACTCTCATGGGTAATACCGAAGTATTACTGGCTGGTGATGTTTTATAAGATTTTACCTAAATGCAATCAATGGTATCCAAGTGTAAGACAGCGCGTTGCCGGTCCACGTTATATCTGTACGCGTATAAACCCTGCTGGGCCGGTTGTCCCACTGTTTTACACATCCATGTATAACTTGTTTGAAGCCCTAACCAGCCTGGTGGAGCCACACCACCCTCTGCGGATACGGTATCTCTATGCCGGCATCCTCCAGGGCCTTCTTGACCTTCCACAGCATCTCGGTTTTAAGCTGGAACCAGAGGCTTATCGGGGCCCAGAACCTGACGTTGAGCACGACGCCGCTGTCGCCCAGGTCCTCGACGTAGACCATGGGCTCGGGCTCTGCCAGTATGAGGGGGTGCTCCTCCATGACTTTCATTATGACGTCCTTGGCGCGCTCGGCGTCGTCCCTGTAGGATATCGTGACCTTGTACTCCACCCTCCTCGCCACAGTGGTGGTGTAGTTGAGGAGGATGGCATTGAACACCTTCTCGTTGGGAACCCTCACGTAGACGCCGTCCCAGCTCCTGATCCTGGTGGAGAATATGCCTATATCGGACACCACGCCGCCATAGCCCTCCACCTGCACCGGGTCGCCGATCTTCAGGGGCCTGTCGAAGTAGAGGAATATGCCTGATAGAAGGTTGGAGACCACGGTCTGGCTGGCGAAGCCCACGGCGACGCCGACGAAGCCGCCCAGGATCGCTACGCCGGTCAGGTCCACGTTGAGCACTCCGAGGGCTAGGAAGAAGCCTATAACAACAACCACGTAGTAGGCCAGCTTGCTGAGCCCTATAGCTATGTCTCGCGGCGCCACCCTGACCACGTATCTCCTAACAATGTTGCGTACCAGTATCCCAACCGGGATGCTTGCTATGAACACCGCTGCAGCCGCTATGTAGTCGAGGTAGTTCCTCAGATGCTCCGACGTTATGCCCAGGTCCACCATCCTAGATCCCCCACTCCATGGTGAATCTGCCCAGGCCCAGGGCAACCTCCTGCCTATAGGGGGGCACCCCTACGTAGCCCCTAGGCGCCTTATCGGTGACCGAGACTGTGGCAGTGGCGTGCGAGGTCACGTTCATGTTGATCCTGGCGGCCCTGACGTTGCTGTCCCTGTAGTAGAGCCTGATCCTTGCAGCTGGCACCACGATCCTCGTGACTTCGACCCAGTTGTCGGTTGTGTTAGCGATCACCACGGGCGTCACAGCTGTGAAGGGGTCTGCATCAAACCTCGACTTGTAGAACCTCGTCCTAACATACCTGCCTATCAGGCCCTGCTCCGGCGACCCGTAGAGGGCGTATTTGGGGGGCTTGGGGCTCATGATGTCTATAACTCCCTCCTCGCTGGATGCGAAGACGCCGACCTCCACGGGCATCGCTATGAAGCCCTCAACCTCCTCGTCGGGCCCGATCGCTATGCTGTTCTCCAGCTTGAAGTAGACGTGGTTGAACATTCTGACCGGCACGTTGACGGGGGGCAACGGGTAAAGGTATACGGAGTCGCCGCAGGTGAACAATTTATCTACCCCGCTCCTCTCGTAGCGGCAAAGGTCGCCCACCCTGGTGATCCTTACCTTCTCTTCCCCCACCTCTATTTCCAGCCCCTTCCCGATGTCCCGTTGCCCATACATCCCTATATTCCTGTTAAACTCCGGTGTCATACACCTAAATATATCTCTCCTACAAAACAGGGGGAGGGGTACATGTTGGCCGAGCCGAGGCCCATCGGGACCCTGAAGGCTAGATGCCCAGCATGTGGCGCCAGGGAGCTCGAGATAACCGACTACCTCTACGACGCGCCCCTCGTGGGCCTGCTGCTCCTCTCCAGCGGCACATGCAGCTCCTGTGGCTACAGGTACAGCGACGTCAGGATGGCTGAGGGAGGGGAGCCCGAGAGGCTGGAGGTCAGAGTGGAGCGCCCCAGCGACCTCAACATCCTAGTCATAAAGTCGTCCACAGCCAGCCTGGAGCTGCCGGAGCTAGGAGTCAAAATAACGCCGGGCCCAGCCTCGCAGGGCATCATAACCACGGTGGAAGGAATCCTCCACAGGGTCCTGGAGGTCCTAGACGTGCTGTGCAGCGATCCCTCCGCCGACATGGAGGAGTGTAGGAGGAGGCGCGGCGAGCTTGAGAAGGCCCTGCAGGGGGCCAGGCCCTTCACGCTAGTGATAACTGACCCGGATGGGGCCAGCAAGGTGGTCAGGGACGAGGAGAGTAAGGAAAAACTCTACAGGGCTTTAAAGGCCGTCGGGGCGGCTACTCGACCTTGATCTCGACGCCACCCTCCTCCTTCCTGGGCTCCACCTTCTCCAGCTTGACCTCCAGTACGCCGTTCCTGTAGCTGGCCTTGGCGGTCTCCGGCTTCACCTCTGCTGGCAGCTCCACCTCCTTGTAGTACTTGCGCTGGTCGTCGCTGGCCCTTATGACGAGCTTCTTGCCGTCCACCACGCGGAGCTTTATCTTCTCCTTCTCCACTCCGGGCAGCTCTGCCACCACTATGACCTGCTTGTCGTCCTCGAACACGTCTACGAGGGGCTCCCTCTCCTCGGTTACCCTGGGCCTGCCGCGCTCTCTCCGTATGTTGCCGAACTCCTCTACTACAGGCCTGCCGTCGGGCCCTATAGTGATCCTGAACCCGTAGACGTAGGGCCCCCTGACCTCTCCGCGGCCCTCCCTAAGCATTCTCGACAGCTCCTCCTCGATGGCGGCGAACTCCTCCTCGATGGCTCGCATCATCTCGTCGAATATGTCGAATATGCTCCACCTTCTCCTTCTGAAGGACACGGCGATCACCCCAGAATAAAGTGTTCAGCCGCCCGAAATATTAAATTTTGGATCACCAACGTATCAGGGGACTGTCAACAGTTTTATCACCAGGCTAAACAATTAATGATCCAGGTGGACGCTCCGTGGACCCCGTCGTCTTCCTGATAGAGGCTCTGCTAAAGCTCTACAACTGGGCAGGCCAGGTGCTCACCTACGTGCTGATGAACACCGTGTTCAAGAACAACCCCGAGGCGGAGGGCGCCGCCAAGGCGCTGGGCGCCGCCTTCAACATGCTGGTGAACCTTACCGCGTTCTACATTGCGCTCAAGATCTTCACCAGGTTCGAAAGAATCCTCCTCTACATAATCATAGCTGGCTGGGCCATATTCGTAGCGGTGATGGCCGGCATGCTGAGCCCCGACATAGCTAGCGAGATCTCCAGGATCTTCGGGTAGCGCGACGGCGTGAACGTTATTATACCGCCCAGCCCCCATAACCTAGCAAGCACTGAGAGGTGCGGCCAGCCGTGACGAGAACCGAGAAGTACGACATAGTTATCGCGGGTGCAGGGCCCGCGGGAGCGGCCTTCGCCTACTTCGTCTCCAAACTCGGCCTCCGCGTCGCTCTGGTCGACATGAGGCGTTGGGACGACCTCTGGGGCAAGCCCTGCGGCGACGCGATAAGCCACCACACCTTCACCGACATAGGATTGGAGCCCCCGCGGGGCGACGAGGTCCGTCAGCATGTCAACGGGATACTAATCTACAGCCCCGACGAGAAGACCGTCTTCAAGGTAGACGGCAAGGGCTACATCATAGACCGGACAAAGTTCGGCCAGCGCCTCGTGAAGGGTGCGGCCGACAACGGCGTCGAGGTCATGCTGGAGACCAGGATCCTGGGCCCCATAGTAGAGGATGGCCGGGTAGCCGGGGTCAAGGCGAGGACGCGTGGAGGCGAATTGCTGGAGCTCAAGGCTAGGCTAGTCGTCGAGGCTACAGGCGCTAGCAGGGCCATAAAGTCGAGGCTACCCGGCGACTGGCCTGTGGCTGAGGGGTTAGAGCCCTACGACATGAACGTGGCGTACAGGGAGAGGCGGGAGCTGGACTACGAGATCGAAAACCCTGATTACATCAGGATCTACCTGAACCAGAGCATAGCGCCGGGAGGATACTGGTGGTTCTTCCCCGAAGGCAGGAACGAGGTCAACGCAGGACTAGGAGTCCAGGCTGGCAAGGGGTACCCGAACCCCCGCGACATATTCTATGAGACCCTAGTCAGGAGGCCCGAATTGAAGCCCACCACCAGGATACTCAACGCCGCCGGGGCACCCCTGCCCACAAGAAGGCCAGCCAATACCATGGTGGGCCCCGGCGTCATAGCCATAGGCGATGCTGGCTACACAGTGAACCCGGTCCACGGCGGCGGCATGAGCTACTCGATGAAAGCCGCCAGGTACGCCGCCAATGCTGTCGAGAAGGCTGTGGAGACCGGAGACTGGAGCGAGAAGACCCTGTGGAGCCTCAACGTCGAGTACATGGAGAACGTTGGGGCGAAGCAGGCAGCCCTCGACATCTTCAGGATATTCCTCCAGCAGCTCAGCGACGAGGAGCTCAGCTACGGGATGGCGAAACGCCTCATACGGG
>WAQK01000069.1 GCA_015520265.1 Pyrodictiaceae archaeon
AGTTATTATTAAAATTTATATGATATTGTGGGATAATGGTGGGCCAGGTGATAGTAGTGGTTACAAGGAGAAGTTTCCTAAAAACTTTGGGAGTCCTGGCCCTGGGCGGGGTGATAGGCAGCACCTACAGGGACGCGGTGAAGGCGTTCGCCCAGACAGAGGTTTCCGTGCCGCCGCTTCCCTGGCCCTACGTCGAACTAGACGTAGAGTATGTTAGGAAGATGGGGCATCTGGGTTACTATGCTTTCGAGTGTGCTGGCGGCGCGTTCTGGGCCATCATGGAGTCGCTGAGGGAGAAGGTTGGCTATCCCTACACGCTGCTCCCAATACCCACCAGGGACGAGGTGGAGGCTGCACTGGATGAGGGCAAGCACCTGCACACGCTGATGCAGTACGGGGCTGGCGGGGCGCTGGGCTGGGCTTCGCTCTGCGGTGCATTAAATGGCGCCGCAGCCGCCATCCAGATGGTTTCGGAGAACTGGAAGACTATTGGCGACATGCTTTTCAGATGGTACGAGACAGCGCTATTCCCCAGCGATAAGAGCAACGAGTATGCCAGCAAACATGAGTTCTTCGTCAAGAAGTACAAGAGCGACAAGGTTCTCCCCCAGAGTGTCAGCCACTCCATTCTCTGCCACGTCTCGGTGAGCAATTGGTGCGAAGTCTCGGGTTACGCCAGCGGTTCTCCGGAAAGGTCTGAGAGGTGCGCCAGGCTGGCGGGCGACGTGGCAGCCAAGGCGGTGGAGCTGCTGAACGCGGATCTGAGGGGTGAGCTAGAGCTTGTGGGGACCTTCACCTATTCTCAGACCACGGCTAGTTGCAGGACCTGCCACTTCAAGGGAACCAACTATGAGATGGGCCAGTTCACACGTGGCAAGATGCAGTGCGAGACTTGCCACACAGACATGCGCCCTCACGCCCACAGCATAGTCAGGCTGGAGGTGCCCGGCACATCGTCTAGCCCCGAGAAAACCGTGGCTACTGGCGCGGCGCTGACAGGCGTCATCGGCGCCGTGGCAGGTCTATGGTCCTACATGAGGTCCAAGTCCAAGGGATCCAAGTAGCATGGCGGGGGCGGCAGCCTTGAAGGAGGGGTCTTGGATTCCACGGTTCGCGGCCAGCCTCGTGGCTACAGCGATACTCCTAGCGCTGGGCTGGGCCCTGGTATACTACTTCGCGATCGAAGCCCTGGCTTCGGGAGGAACTGATGCCTTCGGCAAGGTTTTATCCAACATAGATCTAGGCAGCGCCGCCTGGTGGCGGGACTTCATCTCGTTGGCCTTCGACGTACTCATAGTAGTTGTGGCAATACTGGGGACATGGTGGGTGCTGGGACACCTAGCCCTGGAGGCAAGAGAAGCTGGCAAGTGGAGACGATACTACGCCAGTAGCGAAGCCGCCGGAGACGTCTGGGTTGACAGGTTGAGTCTGTGGCAGCGGGTTCAGCATCTCTGGCTACTGGTCACCTTCGTAGTATGCGCCGTTACGGGGCTTGCAGCCCACTTCGAGGTGCTGGCCCCGCGGCCGGCGCTGATAGAGATCCACGTGTATTCGGGCGTGGCGATGGGTGTGCTCGTGGTACTGCACTTCGCCCAGTACACGGTGGAGGCTCTTCTGGTGAAGGCCGGAGGCGGGAGCCTGAGAGAGAGGTATCCGATGCTAGAGATCTACAGCTTTAGGTTCCTGAAGAGCTTCGCCAAGGCCCTGCTAAGGTCGCTGTCGTCCAGGGTCCGCGCTGAGCCCTACGGCAAGTACGACCCTGAGCAACTATTCGAGTACTGGGGTGTCTACTGGGGCATAGCCGTCCTAGGCATACCCGGCATAATCATGGCCATATACGGGCCCAGCGTGCTGGAGGGTGTGCTGTGGGTGATGCATTTCAAGGAGGCCATACTGGCCATATCGTTTATCCTGATGGTACACATAGCCTACACGCACTTTAGACCCACGGTGTTCCCCATGGACCCCACGTTCATCCACGGCAAAATGCCGCTAAGACGAGTGAAGGAAGAGCACCCGCTCTGGGCCGAACAGCTCGCCGCCAGCGGCGAGCTGCCCGGAAAAGGCGTCGAGAAGCCCGGCGCAACAGGCTCCTAACCGGTTTTTCCTCCTAACACCCCTCCGGGGAGAGGAAGGAAGAAAGAGTTTTGTTGGGGGCTGGGCTTCTCTAGATCCAACCGCGCAGCTTCATGGCTTCGACGACACGCTTGACGGCGAGACCGTAAGCTGCGTCCCTCATGGGTTTGTCGCGGCCGATCTTGTTCCAGAAGTCCCAGACGGCGTTGAAGTTGTTGGTCATCTTCTCGATGAGCTTGTTCTTGGCCTCCTCCTCGGTAATCCAGCCGCCCATCCTGTTGTTGACCCACTCGATGTGGCTCATTATGACACCGCCAGCGTTGGCGAGGATGTCGGGCACAACCACTACGTCTTTCTTGGCGAGGACCTCGTCGGCCTCAGGCGTGGTGGGGCCGTTGGCGCCCTCGCTTATCACTTTGGCCTTTATCCTCTCCACGTTCTCCATGGTTATGACGTTCTCCAGGGCGGCGGGGACCAGTATGTCGACCTCCAGCTCCAGGATCTCCTCGTTACTGACTCTCTGGACACCGGGGTAGTTGATGACGCTACCAGTCTCCCTTTTCACCCTCATCACGTCCTCAGGGTCTAGGCCTTCGGTCTTGTAGATGCCGCCCTTGCTGTCGCTGACGGCCACGATCTTGGCGCCCCACTCGTAAAGGAACTTGGCCGCGTAGTAGCCGACGTTGCCGTATCCCTGAATGGCCACGGTCTTACCCTCAACGGTGCCCCAGACCTTTTCGGCAGCCAGCTTGGCGGTGAGGGCTGTGCCCAGCCCCGTGCTGATCACCCTGGTGTAGAGGCCGCCCAGGATCAGGGGCTTGCCTGTCACGACGCCGAAGGCCTGGTAGCCCACGTACCTACTATACTCGTCCATGTACCAGGCCATGGTCTGGGGATCGGTATAAACGTCAGGGGCAGGTATGTCCTTGTCGATGCCTACTATCTCGGAGATGGCGTGGAAGAAGTTCCTGGAGAGCTGCTCGAGCTCCCTCTTGCTGAGCTTCCTGGGGTCAACCTTTATGCCTCCCTTGCCTCCACCGTAGGGTAGGCCGGCGAGAGAGTTCTTCCAGGTCATCCACATGCTGAGGGCTATTACCTCGTTCTTGGTCACGTTGGGATGGTACCTTACCCCACCCTTGTAGGGGCCGAGGGCGTTGTTGTGCTGGCTCCTCCAGCCGATGAAGACCTTGGTGGTGCCGTCGTCCATCTTTACCGGCACCTTTACCTGGAGCACCCTGTCGGGCACTGCGAGGATCTCGTAGATCTCGTCGCTGTATCCGAGAAGATCTATTGCCTTGCGGAGCTGTTTTTTGGCCTCCTCATAGGGGTCGTAGACGGGTTGGGACAACCTACTTCTCCTCCGGTGCGAAAATATATTATTGATCATTTAAATACTTTCCCGACCAATTGATAGATATAGTCAAACGTTGAGAATATACATTAAACTCATTATAGTTAAATGGAATCCTTGTTAGTACATCTGGGTTGTGGGCTTAAAATCCCCCGAAGTTCGGCCATGGTTACGAGCCTCCACCCTCTAGACCTCAGATAATCAATTAGTCTTGCCAGGAGCTGAAGCGCCTTCTCGCCTGTGTTGAAGACGCAGTCCGGACGCAACAGCCTGCCCCTCATATCCACGTACTCCCAAGGATGCGAGAAGTATATGGCCGGACTACCAATACGGCCATGTATGGCCCGCTGTATCCTCCAGGGGAGCCTAAGGACGGAGGAGGTAACCGAGGCAGGCACCCTGAGCAAGCCATCATACATGCACGGGCTCCTCGGGAAGGGCGGCTTATACGTGGCAAGCGAAGAGTCAACGGCGAATCCAGCCTCCACTAAGACTGGCAACAGGTAGTTCGGCAGTTGAAGGTTAGGCGCCCTGAAGGAGATCAGCCTGTCAGTATAGCTCGAAAGGACAGTGGCAGACTTGAATATGGCTCGGACAGCGCTTCCAGGCGGCAGCTTGTCCAGCCTCTCATGAGCATAGCCATGGGACCCTAGCTCATGTCCCTCCTCGACAACTCTCCTAGCCAGTCTAGGGTAACGTTTAGCAGTCTCGGCTGTAAAGTAGAAAACAGCCCTCACATCCTTCTCAGCCAGGAGATCGAGTATCCTTGGAAGCCCCTCCTCAACACCATGATAAGTGTCCAGGTAGGGCGGGCAGTCATGCTCCACGTCGAAGGTTATTACTGCAAGCCTCACCCCTTGACCCTCCGCCAAAGCCGGTAGAGCAGGTACCGTTTATCATCGCCAGCAGCCCTGTCGATGGCAACCCTGTATGCCTCCAGGATCCTGTCCAGAACTCGATCCCATGAGAATTCCTCGACAATTCTTCTCCTCGCATGACCCCCAAGCCTGTGGCGGAGATCCTCGTCACCAGCCAGAAGAGCCAGCCTCTCAGCAAACTCATCCAAGCTGCGTACGAGGAACCCGGTTTCACCGTCCAGGACTACGTCTGTGAGCCCGCTGCCCCTCCAAGCTATTATGGGGAGGCCGCAGGACATTGCCTCCAGCGAGGTTATGGGGAGAGCTTCGAGGGGTCCGGGGATCAGTAGAGCGTCGGCAGCCCAGTAGACGGATCTGAGCTTGGCGCGAGGCATGAACCCTAGTAGCCTCGACGACCCGTCCAAACCGTTCCTCGTGATCTCCTCCATTATTAAGGTCTTCAAGGGGCCGTCGCCAGCTATCAACAGGTATATCCGATCCTTCCCGGCCAGGTGCTTCGCCTTCCTCAGTATGTCCGGGACCCTGTGGATCCCCTTTCTCTCCGTGAGCCTCCCAACGACCGCGACAGCCATACCTTCATCGTCGAGGCCCAGCTCTCTTCTGGCCCGTTGCTTCTCGTCTTCTGTGGGGGGCCTCCAGAACTCGGGGTCCACAGCGTTGGGTATGGTGAGTACCGGCCTGTCCTTTAGACTCTCTCCTAGGACTCTCCGCGTGTCCTCCGCCACCGGGCTACTAACGGCGATGAAGACGTCAACCCTCCTGGTATAATGGCGTATAAGCCTCTGTATAAGGAGGCCCAGACGCGGCTTGCCGAAGAAAGAGTGATTGGTGGCTACCACGGGTACACTCCTTATTCCTCTGGAAAGATTGGCTATAGCTATGGATAGGGGCGAATATATACTGTGGACATGTGTTACGTCAAATCCGACGCGCTTGTACAGCTCGTTGGCCCGCCAGAGCAGGTTGGGCCCCAGGCTTATGTGGCTCTCCTTGAAGTAGATGAAGGCTGAAAACCTGTGGACAGGGTAGGGGAAGGAGTCAGTGTAGGGGGCCAGAACCCTGTAATCGTGAGTTATTACGTGGGGCTCGTGGCCCCGTTCCAGGAGCTTGAGGGCGAGCTCATGGATATGGGTCTCTATTCCACCCACCTTAGGGTGGAACCAGTCAGAGGCTAGCGCGACCTTAAGCGTTTCCAAGCCTCCCTCCCCCCAGTTAGGGTTATAATTACGAAGCCCATAGCAGTGCTCGACACGTAGGAGATCAGTCTCTCAACGACCGTTATACCGATAGCTGTTTTTAGCGGGGCGCCCATGGCGGCGAGCGTCGCCGAGAGCCCGCCCTCCACGATCCCCAGCCCTCCAGGCGTGAAGCCGAATATCCCCAGAACCAGGTAGATCACAGCCACTATGGTGAACCTCATGATAGGGGCCTCCCAGCCCAGAGCCGCCGCCACCACGTAGAGACGGACCACGTCGAGTATCCAGACGATACTGCTAAGGGTGAGAGCGGTGGCGAAAAGCTTCTTGTTGGCGAAGAGATTCGAGATCTTCGTGTTGGAGTCCAGGCTGAAGTTCAGGCCCAGCTTCTTAATGGCAAATTCTATGATAGTGTCCCAGAATCTGAAGAACACTATTACTAGCAGTATAAGTGCCGCCACGGAGCCCGTGAGCCAGGGGTTCCAGGTGCCCACATAGAGCCCGTAGAGTACAGCTATGATGGCGAGGGCTATGACCGGGAGGGACTCCACTATCCTCTCATACACTATGCTGTTGAAGGCTGGTACCGCGGGGACTTCGGCCTTGTAAGAGATGTAGGCTGCCCGCACAAGCTCGCCGCCAGCCCTGCTGGTGGGGGTGATGTTGTTTACGAAGACAGCTCCCAGGAACCCGGCAGCCAGGATGTGGAGGGGCGCGTCATACCCCATGCTTCTGAGGACAACCTTCCACCTAACGGCGTAGACTATTACAGAGAAATAGTATATGGCGAACGCGGCGAGAACCAGCATTAGGTTGGCGGAGAGGACAACCTTGAAAGCCTCCCGCACCTCGCCGAGGACCCGGCCGATGTCGAGATCCAGCATAACCGTATCAAACCAGGTATTGCCCGAATATGGTTTAAAATATTGTTTACGCAACTGCAGGCAAGCCGCGCCAGAACGGCAAGTCTTTCGGAGGATTACAGATCGGCTATGAGGCGGCAATGATAAAACAGGCTATACTTGCAGTAAATCCCGGCACCGCTACGTAGCTACGGCGCCAGACCTCCCTGTCAACCCGACACCTGCCTCTTGACTAGCTCCTCGAACTCCTCGGGACTCATCTCCTCCCTAAACCTAGGAAGCTTTATCAGGAGCAGTCTGCCCGAACGGTCGCGGGCCCTTATAACCTCACGTGCATCGCTGCTTTTGGGATACCGGTACACGTCGAGCTGCTCCAAGCCTAGCTTGGACAGCACCTCTCTATAGATCTTATATTTCCGAGTGTTGGCCATATCTCCCACCGTACCAAGTATGGAGAAAGGATTGGATTAAAAATCCTACACGCCTCAGGCAGCCGCCTTCTCGAGGACCGCTATGAGGCCGTCCTCGTAAACCGCGTGCTCTTTGAAGTGGTTGTTGGGATCATTGGTGAGCACATAGACCCAGTAGATAAGGAAGGGAGAGAAGATCAGCGTTAGGATCAAGTAGATCACCGCGTTTCTCTCGGGCAGCGGCCTGAACCTTGAGGGCGGCGCGGCGAGCCCCAGCTCCGCCAGCCCCGCTTCTACATCCTCAGCCAGATAGACCTCCCTCATGGAGTGCTTGTAGAAGTCCCGGGTGAGGAAGTAGAGGACGTAGAGAAATGCGAGCCCCATGGTTATCAGTGAGAGTATTATCCAGACTATAGGCTCCTTCCTGGTCTCCTCCACCTCCATCTCCCTAAGGGTATGCTCCATCCTCTCCGCGCGCCCAACGCCCATCTTCCCAAGAAGCCCGGCCACCTCCCGGAAGAACTCCCTGCTACGCTGGAAATGTTTGTTCCTCCGGTCGATCCATTTATACACCACGTAGAGCTGCACTATACCGCCTAGCACGAATAGTAGCATTCCGAGCGTCGTGAGCCCGGTGGCTGCCAAGGCTTCTTCCGGTGCAGCCATACCCTGCCTAGTCATGAGCCCGGCAAGGGCAACCAGCGAACCCAGCACTGTTAGCAGAGCGCCAGCGAAGGGTAGCCAGACAGGTATAACTATGTCGGAGGACGTCCTAGCCCTAGCGAGGTCCATAAGTCTGGCTGTGGACATAGTGTGGGTCACCATGCAGGTTTAACGAGTATCCTCGTTTTTTAGGGTTTCCCTATAAAGGTTAGAGGCTGATTATACTGTGTCGAAAACCGTTATGCTGCCATCTTTGGTGAGACGGCTGAGCCCCTCGCTGAACTTCACGTCCTTGAAGAAACGTTTGAGCAGTGCAAACACCATTAAGGCGTGGGGGCAGATGAACCGTTCCCCCAGTTCTGGGTGGAAGATCCTGGCGTAGGCGCACCCCTTTATCTTGAGAATAGCCTGCGTGCTCTCAAAGTTTAGTTCGGCCTTCTTAACCTGCCCGGTTTCAACCAGGAGTTCGAGGAAATCATTCAAGGTGAGATCCTTGAGACTAATGCCGTTGGCCTCGTTCTTGGCGAAGCTGCTCCACATCATCTTAGAGGCCCTTATGGCTAGGACGCATGGCAGGTACTCGTGTAGCTTGAGCTCCGCATCTATATGTGCATGGAGATATGACTGCCATAATAGGGGGACTAGTGCGCGCTTACCAGTGCAACACTGCTCCGGACCGCTCCGGTGCCGCTTCAGCATCGTTACCCACTTTACCGTTATAGGTATAGCAAAAAATGTAATATATATTTTGTTGTCATAAAAAATTTCAAAATCTGCATAAAGAGATACAATAATCGATGAACCACCCACTAATATGTGAGCGGAGGCGTATACCTCTACAACAGTACTGAGCCTGCAGTTAGGCATAGCTTATTAATATCCGTCAACAGGCGTTCATTGGGGGCCTCCTTGTCGATCCACGTAACGATCAAGGTCATACCGCTGGGCGTGGGGCCCAGCATCTCCAGATACGTCGCCGAGGCGGTGCGCGTCCTGAGGGACATGGGCTACAAACCCTTGGTAGGGCCTGCTGACACCAGCATAGAGGTTGGTAGCCTTGAGGACGTAGGCAGGATTCTGAGAAGGATACACGACACACTTGCAGCCATGGGAGCACCAAGGGTCCTCACCATAGTATCCGTGGATGATCGCAGGGACAAGGATGTGCCTCTAGAATACAAGGTTGACAAAGTGGGCCGCCTGGCAGGAGTAAAGCCGTTGTGAAGTCAGCAGCGTGGCGCTCGTCATCCCCCAGGAGGGCTCCAGTGAAACACGGCTCATCACGGGGTGATGGCAAGAATTCGTGGAAAAGGTGGGGAAAAAGTTTGTCGTCGTTGAGGAGGGGTTAAAGCATCTTCAGCAGCTCATCGACGCCCCTCCTAATGGCTGCGGCGCTCTCCTGGAACTCCTTCAGCTCCTCCTCGTTGAGCGGCAGCTCTAGGATCCTCTCGACACCGTTCTTGCCCAGCACAGCTGGTACTCCTATGAATACGTCCTTAACGCCGTATTGTCCGTCCAGGTAGACGGAGGAATAGAACACCTTCTTCTGGTCCTTCTTGATGGACTCGGCCATCACGGCTAGGCCTGCTCCGGGGGCGTGGTTGGAGGACCAGCCTCTCAGCTCAATGATCTTCCTGCCAGCATCCACCGTCAGCTCCTTCAACTTCTTCACAGTAGCCTCATCTACTAGTTCGGTGAGAGGCTTGCCTCCAACGAAGGTTAGCCTCGGCACCACTATCATTGCCTTACCGTGCTGCCCGATGACACAGGGCTGCACGGAGGCGGGGGAGACGCCCAGCTCCTTCGCTATATAGTAGGCCAGCCTTCCACCATCGAGGACGCCTGCGAAGCCGATGACCCTTCTGGGCTCAAAGCCTGTCACCTTCCAGAGGCCGTATGCCATTATGTCGAGGGGGTTGGTGGTCAGCATGACTATCGCGTTGGGTGCGTATTCCTTTATGGCTTCACCCACCGCCTTGATTATCTCCGCGTTCTTCCTCAGCAGGTCCTCCCTGGTCATGTCGGCCTTCCTGGGGAACCCGGCGGTGACTATTACCAGGTCGGAGCCAGCCATGTCCTTGTAGTCGTTGGAGCCCCTGATGTCGATGCTGAGGCCCAGGATGGAGGCCATGTGGCCGAGGTCGAGTGCTTCGCCCTCGGCTCTGCCGGGGATCACGTCGATCAAGGTTATGTCGTCAAGCTCCTTGACGGCGATCTGGACCGCTGCAGAAACACCTACCTTTCCTGCACCAACTATGGTTATCAAGGTACGAACTCACCTCCAGGGCACATACTATGTTCCGGTACATAATAAGATATTGAGGGATTTTATAGATTGCCCAAGACTAATATTTGTTAATCCCATTACCTTACCATACATAAAAATATTTTTTATATATTTAATTTCGGAACAATAGGCGTAAAACCTGTTAGGAAGGAATACTGGGTAAAGTAAAAAGATGTGAGGTAAGGGGCTAGGCCTCCTGAACCTCCTCGGGCTTCACCGTTCTCGGCGGCGGCTCCGGTATGCCGGGCCTCCTCTCCGCCTTCAGCGGCGGAGCCACTGGGGACCCCTTCTTCCTAAAGAGCCTCAGCCTATACTTGAACACCGTCTTCCTCAGCAGCTGGATGGCCTGCCCAGGATCCACGCCCTTCGGGCAAACAACTGAGCATGAGTCGGCGAAGTGGCAGCGCCAGCACCCGTGCTCCGTGTCCACAACGGCGATCCTCTCGGCGTAGCCCTCATCCCTGACGTCAGCGATGAACCTGTAGGCCTGGGCCAGCGCCTGGGGGCCCAGATACTCGGGATCTATGGCTGAGACGGGGCAGGCCGCTACACAGAGGCCGCACTGGATACAGTACGTGTACCTCTTTATCAACTGGTGCTCCTCAGGGCTCATCAGGTACTCGCGGGTGGGGTTCTCCTGCTCCTCCACGTCCCTCCTGATCAGGTACGGCTTGATGAGGCTGTGCTTGGCGAAGAAGCCCTCCATGTCGACCACGAGGTCCCTGAGGACCGGGAAGTTGGGTAGCGGCTCCACGACTACCGTGTCTGTCTCCAGGTGCTCCACCTGGGTCTGGCAGGCCAGCCGGGGCGCGCCGTTGATCACCATTCCACAACTACCACAGACCCCCATCCTGCAGGAGAACCGCATAACCAGCGTGGGGTCGCTTTCCTCTCTTATCCTCCTCAGTGCGTCCAGCACAGTCATGCCCTTATAGATCTCGACGTCGTACTCCTCCCACCAGACCCTGCCAGACTCGGGATCATACCTCTTAACCTTGAACCTGACTTTCCTCGTGTTTTGCGCCATCTCACGCCACCTCCAGTATAGTCAGGGTTCCATAATATGCGGCAACAAGCCCTACCACTATGAGTATAATTGTGGCTACTTTTCCTGATTTACCGGGCAGCAGCTCCACCAGGATGGCGCGGAGGCCGTTGAGACCATGAAACAGCGCCGTGTAGAGCAGCAGGGCCAGCACTATGCGCTCATTAACGTAGTGCTTCACCACGTTCTCGTATTCTAGGCTAACCCTATACCCCTCCGAAAGCACCGGCGTGTGCTGGAGCACGTGGTAGGCTAGCAGTGCTACGAGCAGCGCCGCCGTAAGGTATTGTAAGAGCTGAACTGTGGACTCCCGCATCACAACCACCCCGCCTCTCCGAACAGGATTAGTCCTCCAACTATCCAGGCTATGAAGCCCAGCACTACGAAGATCCATAGCAGGGCTCTCTGCTTACCATATACGCTCTCGGGCTCGGGCGGGACCTTGAGCCTCCTCGGGTCACCCACGCCTATTCCGAGAGCCTCGGCCAGGATCAGCCTGATCCCGTTGAGACCGTGGAACACTATCACTCCCCAGAGGATCCACTCGCCAACCACACCGAGGGGGTTCGACTCTATGCTCGACATTATAGCCTCCCAGGCGTCCTGGCCCTGGGCCACCCTGCTGGTCACGAATATGTGGGCCAGCAGATATACTGCCAGGAAGATCCCTGTCAACCTGTG
>WAQK01000070.1 GCA_015520265.1 Pyrodictiaceae archaeon
ACTATGGCCTCACCCTTATCCCTGGAAGCCTTGGCCGGCTCGCCGTAGGCTCCCGGCATAGCCGGCCTAGGGTTGTACCGGTAGTTCCTGAGCCTCGATGCCCGCGTGGGGTCCAGGCTCCTCCACTTCGATGGTAGCGGGGGCTCCTCGGGCTTGAGACCCTTCAAAGCGTCGAGCACAACCCTCTGGCCCAGCGCCATGGCAACGCTTGTCTCCCCCTCGTCAGCGTGGAATATGGGTGACTCCAGTACCTTCACGGACTCCTCGCCCACGAACCTCCACCAATCCATCACCACCACCCTCACCTCCGGGTCCCCCGCCTCGTGGACGAACCTGTTGGCGGCCACGTTGAGGGCGTGGGTGTTGCCCCCGTGGCCGTTCAGGACGACTATCCTCTTAAACCCGTGGCTCACGACGCTCCTCATAACCTCAACCACCATATCGATGAAGGTGCGGGGGCTCAGGGTGATGGTGCCAGGGTTGTTCATCCAGTGCTCGCTGAGACCGTAGGGTATCGGTGGAAGCACCAAGACCTTGAACCCCTTCTCCCAGGCGTGCTTAGCAGCCTCAACGGCCAGCCTGTAAGCCGTGTAGTGGTCGTTGTCCAGCGGCAGGTGGGGGCCATGCTGCTCCGTCGAACCCACAGGAAGCATCACCACGGCCCCCTCCATAGCCAGCTCCCCCAGCTCGACCCACGTATACTTGCCCCAAAGAACCCTGTACTCCTCCATACCGACAACCAGCCTCATATACAGGTTCCAATACTAAAATCCATAACTCAACCCGGATCCGCGATGAGAATATTTTGAAGAAAGAAGAAGTAAGAAGTTAGGTAGTTAGTGTTATCTTTAGCGGGACCAAGGCCTATTATACGACGGCTGGCCCACAACGCCCTGATAAATAACCATGGTCGGCTTATACCCTAATGTATCATAGTATTCGACAGGGTTTTGCAACGTCCATTTTTCGATACTTAGATACACCTGGGAGACCGTAGTTTCTGTCCAAACATCAAAATATATTGCTAAAGCAACAGCTCCAACCTCCGAGTGTGTGTAGGAGAAGTAGTCTGCAACTATTCCGAGGAAGAGTTCGCCTACTGGTCCAGCACCTACAGCCCATGCTATGGCCTTAACCACCCATGGTTTAACTAGGTTAAACACTATACCAGCAACCTTTTCCGTGACTTCTATGTCTCCTCTGAGGTTGGATTCCTCGTATACAAGTTCTTTGCCTCCAGTTGTCAGTGCATCATTATAATATACTATTGTCTGCGTCTTGCTCCAGGCGATGTCGCTTAATGACTCAGGATCAGGATCGTCAGGTAGCCTAGCCTGAATAATATATGAGTTTTCAATTTGTTCACTGGAGACCATGTATATTGGCACGAAGCTTACGAAAGGAACCACACGCCAATAATCTCCACATCCAGATATTGTAATTTTATCGACGTCATAGGCTATGGCTACCCCGTCTCCATTATAGACATATTCAACAGGAACCATGATATATTCCTTCCTATCGTCAGAGAGAACACTTATGAATATATGTTTAGAGTAATAGGTAAGTGCTGTTTCTTCCGTGCCGTATATTAGCTTACCCATAAATGTGAATCCTTTAACGGATTTCTTTAGTTGAAATTTTGATAGTGTTGCGCTTAACTGTATTGGTTCGTTTTGGTAGTAGTAGACTTTTATCCCTACGTATGGTATGTCTATTGCCATTGTTGTTCCTGGTTGTTGTGAGTCTTGCCAGTCTGGTGTGTGGTAGGGGTCTGGGGGGTAGCCGTAGTGTTTTTCGTAGAGTTTGCGGAGTAGTGGGTCCATGCGCCATACTCCCTCCTCCAGGGCGTATTGCTGGACTTCGTAGAGGACTTGTTCTAGGGGGAGTCCTGCGTCGAAGTAGTATGCTACGCCGAGCCTGGTGGCGAACTCGTACCACAGGTTCTTCTTGACCTGGTCATCCACGCCGGATATGTGTTGCATCCACTCTTGCGGCGGGTCGTCCTTGGAGTTGTAGAGGTCTGTCCAGTAGGGCTCCGTGTCGCTGGGACAGGTGGCGCCCGTCAGCGCTGTGGGAAACTGTTCCGGTACGCGTAGCAAGGTTTTCTGTGTTACTCTCAGCCTCTCTACTATTGGTGTGAGGTCGAATTTCACCATTGAGAGCGCCACTTCGTCCAGGTCTATTTTTATTGTTAGCGGACCTCTGGTTTTGAAGTGTGTCAGCGGATCATCTAGGGCTTTTCTCGCAGCCTCCGGTTCGCTGTACCCTTGTTTCATTAGGTGCTTGATAGGCCCGTAGAATATGGTAGCTATGTACTCGGTGCCGTTGTCGTCGTGTAGGAAGAATGTTATTGTTACCGTGGGTAGAGTGAGTGAGGCCCCTGCATTCTTTAACGTGGCCCACTTGTTGGAGGCCACGTGTTTGGCCCAGCTTGAAACAATCTTGCCGAAGTTGAACTCGCGGCTCTTGCCTATCAGATCCTTAAGTGGTATAGAGTAGCTTTCGAACCCTTCGGGTCCGGCCATGGCTATCATAACACTGCCAGCAAGCTTAGGGAACCTGGAACGGAACTCTGCAGGTATTATGATTTTGACCTTATCTGTATATCCTTGGGCAGGTGTTGCTAGGTAATATAGGCCTGTGCTTACTAGCACAATAGCTGTTATGCTTAGTGCAAGTACGAGTCTTTTCTTCTTTAGTGTTACCATGTTCATGTAATATAACCTCAGACTAATTCTTGGAGTCCTTATATATAACTCTTAACCTAAGATACATAAGATACATGTGATCATCAGGATGGCCGCCTCTAGGCCTTTAAAGGAGCAATGTTGACCAGATAGCTAGCCATAAATTACCATCCAAGCTTAATGGCATATTATGATAAATTTGCCCAGCTCGACCCATGTACGCTTGCACAAAAGAGCCTTGCGTTCATCCATGTAGCCTAGCCAGCCTCATGGAGCGCTGTGTCAAATTTGGTTCAAGACCCCTAGGTGTGTCGCTGGTCGGAGCCTCCCATTAGCCGTGGGCTCCTGGCTCGCCGCGGTGTGCCTCTCTTATTATGCATTTGTATACAATCATTGTCGGTGCGTATCCTAGCTCATCATAGTAGCTGACCCGGTGCTTCAGAGTCCATTTCAACACTTCCAGGTGCACGTCTGCTATAGTGGTCTCGCTCCACACGTCGAAGCCAAGCACTAGGGCGGCTGGACCCATGCCTGAATGGGTGAAGGAGAGGTAGTTGGCCACGGTTTGGAGGAAGAACTCGTCGAGCCCGGGCTCGCCTATACTGGAGGTGATGGTTTCTAAGACCCAGGGTTTCAGCAGGTTAAGGGTCAGGCCGCCCACCTTCTCCTTGAATACTTCTTTGACATTGAGGTTGGACTCCTCGTAGAGGAGTTCTTCACCTCTCGTTGTCAGTGATGCATTGTGGTAGAGCTCTACCTGGGCTCTGCTCCACGCCACGAGTTTCAGCGATTCCGGGTCAGGCCCGTAGGGCGACTCGACGGCTAGGATGCGGTGCTCCTCCACGTGTTCGCCGGATACCATGTATACGGGGAGGAAACCGATGAGCGGCACCACTCGCCAATAGTACCCGCAGCCGGGAACCTCGACCTTCTCGACATCGTAGGTCACGAAGACACCGTCCCCCTCGTAAAGGTAGTCTACAGGGACCGCCAGGTACACCTTCCTATAGACCGTACGGTCGCTCACAGGGAGGGAGCCAGCACCGACGGCGAGCGCGGTCATCTCGACACCGTAAACGGGCTTGCCTAGAAAGCTTATCCCTTTAACCGATCTCACCAGCGGGAACCTGGTCATGAACACACTGATGGAGATGGGCTCGTACCGGTGGAAGTAGGCTTCTATTCCGAGATACGGCAACTCGAGCTCCATCACGGTTCCAGGCTGTTGCGAGTCAAGCCACTGCGGCGAGCCCCCGGGCTCCGGGAGGCGTCCGTAGCGTTTCTCGTAGAGCCTGCGGAGCAGGGAATCGACACGCCATACACCCTCCATAAATGCACGTGTGTAGACTTTGGAGAGGACCTGTTTTAGCGTCAGCCTTGCGTCGAAGTAGTATGCTGCACCGAACGTTGAGACGAGCTCCTGCCACAGCTCCTTCTTCGTGGAGTTCTCCACGTTGGCTATATGTTGCATCCATCCCGGCGGCGTGTCCCTGGACTCGTAGAGGATGGCCCAGTAGGGCTCTGCGCCGTCTGGGCAGGTACCGGGCTCGAAGCCGAGGTTGGAGGGTTTCTCCCCCGGTTGGATGCCTTTAAGCTCCTCCAGGGCTGGTGCCAGGTTGTACTTGACCATGGAGAGTTCGAGCTCCCTTAAGTCAATCCTTATTGCTAGGGGTAGTCTTCTCCTAAAATGGGCTAGGGGGTCTTTCAGGGCCTTTTTGGCCGCTCCTATCTCCCCATAACCCTTCTCCATGAAGTATTTGATCGGGCCGTAGAACATTGCGGCTAGGTACTCGTTTCCCTCCCCATCATGTAGGAAGAAGGTCACCGTCACCGTGGGTAGCGGCACGGAGGCACCTGACTCTTTGAGGGAGGGCCATTCTCCGGAGGATACGTATCTGGCCCAGCTAGAAACCGTTTCCGAGAAGTCGAAGTCACGTGCCACCCCCACCAGGTCGTCGAGGGGAACTATGTAGCTTTCAAATCCCTCGGGCCCAGCCATGGCTACCATAACGCTGCCGTCGAGGTCCGGGAACCTTGAGCGGAACTCTGCAGGAACGATGATCCTGACCTTACCCGTGTAGCCATTGTTCGGCAAGACTACGTAGTATAGAAGCGTCCCGGCGAACACCATGACTGCCGCGGCTAGTATGAGCAGAGGAGTCCGCTGCCTCGTCGCCGCGCCCACGTGGGATACCTCTGGTCGATCTATAGGCACATACTGTATATATCTAACTCTTAACCTGAGATACACGTTTCAGGGACCTGTGCCTGGAGCCTGTTCGGGGAGCAGTTTTTTACCTGACATGGCAGGTATCTATTGGAAGAGCCTTAGGGATGATGCGTGTTGTTAAGTGTGCGGCTTGTCTCCTATACCCGGGACGGCGAGAGGCTTGTTGCAGCGACGGCTAAGAAGAGCTTGACGAGGAAGCCCCTCGAGGCGTACATCGATGCTCTCCCCGACGAGGACGTGGAGGTGTGGATCAGGGAGACCCTGAGGAGGCAGCATCTAAGCCCCTGGGAGCACAGCATCTACACGTTCAGCATTGAGGGGCTTAGCAGGGTGGCCACCCACCAGCTGGTCAGGCACAGGATAGCCAGCTACACGCAGCTCAGCCTCCGCTACGCCACCGCCGAGTACAGTCCCAGGCTAGCCGAGGCCCTCGAGGAGGCCGGCGAGGCCTCCCTCATGGTCGCCGGATATAGGGCGGAGCTGAGGAAGCTGGGGGAGGGCCGCTACCTGTTCGCTGTCCGCGACGTTGAGGGGAGCGAGCTGGGAAGGATGGAGCTAAGGCTCCGGGGCGGGGTCGCCGAGATCGCGGGGTTGGAGGGCTTCCGCGACCCCGTGTCGAGGGCGCTGGCCAGGAGCTTCCTCAGAGACGCTGCCGGGGGAGAGGTGGAGCCAAGGGCGGGAGCCTCCTTCCGCGTGGAGAGGCACCTCTACGCCAGGTTTGCCAGGTGGATAGACTACCAGGCCCCCTACAGGCTTAGGAGTAGCCCGGAGTTGTTGGCCGAGTTCGTGGAGCAGACGGATAGGGCCCACCACTTATACCTGAGGATGCTGGCCGAGGGCGTGCCGGCAGAGGATGCGAGGTACCTGCTCCCCCATGGGGTGACGAGTAGCATAGTGGTCACAGTGAACGCCAGGGAGCTGCTCCACATGCTGTCCCTGAGGACGTGTACCAGGGCCCAGTGGGAGCTCCGCCTCGTGGCCTGGCTCATGTGGCTCCTGGCATACAGGGTGCATCCCAGGCTCTTCAAGTGGGCCGGGCCGCGATGCATATACTATGAGAACACTGTGAGGAACACACCGGTGTCCCTGGAGGAGGTGCTGGGCTACAACCCGGCCGAGGCGCTGGAGAGAGGCTTTCACGGGGAGCTGAGGCCCGGCGCCGGGCTGGCCTCGGAGAGGTGCCCCGAGGGCGTCCCTGCCATCGGCGTGGCCCGCTGCATACATGCTGGGCTCTCGGAGGCCATCAAGGCTGCGCGGCTCATGGGCGCCGATGCCAGGGTTCTGGGCCGGGATTAGCCCTTGTTTCATGATCGATTCTCATTTAAACACAGGAGTAATACTATCCCCTCGGTGTCTAATTGTCTCCGGAGAAGCTGCTGAAGCTGGCGAATGTGTCGGAGCGTGGCGCGGTGCTGCTAGGCTCGTCCACGGCGGCAGACGGACCAACATCTAGGCCTGTCCGCGTCGTGACGCATATTCATTCAGATCACATCATAGGGTTGGGCGAGAGCAAGAGGAAATCGAGGTTCATAGTGGCGACCCCCGCCACGCTGGACATGCTGGAGGCGCTGGGCCACAGGATACCGGGGCCCAAGAAGAGGCCCGTGGGCTACGGGGAGCCTCTCGACTACGAGGGTGAGAGGATAACCCTCCACAGGGCTCGCCACGTCTTCGGCGCCGCCCAGGTCCTAGTGGAGCTGGAGGACGGGTTCAGGATCGCCTATACGGGGGACTTCAAGTTTCCGGGAACCCCCGTGCTCATGGACCTGGACGTGCTGGTGCTGGAGTCCACCTACGGGAGGCCCGATTGGGTCAGGCCCTTCAAGGACTACGTCGAGATGCTGTTCACCGACCTGGTGCTGGAGGCCCTGAGCAGGGGCCCGGTCCACGTCTACGCCTACCACGGCAAGCTGCAGGAGGCGATGGAGATCCTGAGGAGCAACGGTGTCGACGCACCCTTCATAGCTCCCGGCAGGATCTATAGGCTCACCAAGATTGCGGAGAAACACGGGCTAAGCGTGGGGGAGGTTCTGGAGGATGGTACCCGGGAGGCGGAGGAGGTTAAGAGGTCTGCGTGGTACGTCTACTTCAACCACATGGCCACCTATCGTAGGAGGAGGCTCGGCAACGCCACCAACGTGATCCTGTCGGGCTGGGAGTTCAGGGAGCCGCTGCGCAGGATAAACGGCTCCACATGGATGGTAGCTCTAAGCGACCACGCTGACTTCGAGGACCTGCTCCGCTACGTGGAGGAGTCTAGGCCCAAGCTGGTGCTCACCGACGCCTTCAGGGACGGAGCCGCCGAGATTCTCGCCGGGGAGATCGAGAGGAGGCTGGGCATCCCGGCCATGCCCAGGCCCAGGCTCTAGACGACGGCGTACCTCCTTCTATTGGCCAGTGTGTATAGGGCGCCTGCCGTGAACAGGGCCGAGAGCCCGTAGAGCACGGCGAGGACCGTGGGGGACGCCGGGTTCCTTATGTAGATTCTCTCGGAGACCTCGGCCAGGTCCACCCTGACGTTGACGCCTCCTATCCTGAACCCCTCATACACCATGATGCCGGTGGTGGTGTCGTAGTACACCATCTTGACGCCGCGAGCCGTGGCCGTGTCGAAGATCAGCCTGGCCTTGGCGACATCTATTATGAGCCAGTTCTCCTGGGGCGCTGGCTCGCCCTCCCTGGCCACCAGTTCGAGTCGGCCGTAGCTCGTAGTTATTATCCCCTTGGTTAGGAGGGTTCTGACGCCCTCTCTCCCTATGAACAGGTGCTGGGGCGTGGGTGCCAGGATCATGTCGAGGAGCATATTGTTGTTGGGTGAGAGCTTTACCTGGACCACTTCGCCGGTCTCGGTGTCTATGGAGACCTCCATGACGTAGACATCCCTGTTATTGTGGAGGACGAAGTACCTAGCCGTGATGACGCTGCCAGCCGGGCTCTGGGCTAGGAGGGGGTGGAGGTTTACGATCAGCAAAAAGATTGTTGCCGCTAGGATCCGGGTCTTCACGACGTTCAGCCCTTGCTCTCCCTGTACCTCTCAACGGCGCTGGCTATGATTTTTTTGGCCTCCTCGACGCCCTCCCAGCCAGCCACCTTGACCCACTTGCCCGGCTCCAGCTCCTTGTAGTGCTCGAAGAAGTGCTTGATCGTGTTCCTCAGGGCCTCGGGGAGGTCCTCGACGCTCCTTATGCCGCTGTAGGTGGGGTCCAGCTTGTCCTTGGGAACGGCTATGATCTTCCTATCGATCCCCTCCTCGTCCTCGGTGAGGAGGACGCCTATAGGCCTGGCCTCGATGACGGTGCCGGGGAGCACTGGTATCCTGCTGATCACGAGGACGTCCACCGGGTCGCCGTCCTCCTCCAGGGTGCCGGGTATGAAACCGTAGTTGAAGGGGTAGAACATGGCGGTGTAGAGGAACCTGTCAACCTTGATAACTCCGGCCTCCTCGTCGTACTCGTATTTCACGCTGCTGTTCATGGGGATCTCTATGAGGACGTTAACTATCTCGGGGGCCTTGTCGCCAGGGCCCAGTTTGTCGTGGATGCTCATATCCTTGCACCGGGGCATAATTGATCGCCCGAAGATATATAGTGATTGCCTGGCAGAGACAGGTTTATGGCACGTCCATACCAGGATCTTCTGGGCTATGAGGAGAGCCCGATCCACCGTATGGCCGGTGAGGAGCAATGCAGACTCCGAGCCCCCTACTTCTCCACGAAATATCTGGCGTGGACCTCCTGGCCGCACTCGCATCTACGTAGCTCGACCAGCCTTAGCCTGACCGCGTCGCCCGCGTCTTTGAATCCCTCTCCTCCCACCATGGGCACGGCGCCGCGTCCACCCAGTATTAGGGGCGCCCAAGTCACCCTCACCTCGTCCACCAGGCGGGCCTCGAAGAGGCTCCAGAGGAGTTCGCCTCCCCCTTCCGCCAGAACCCTCCGGTAGCCGAGGCTGGCGAGGGTGTCGAGGACCTCGGCCATGTCGAGGCGCGGCCCGCCGGGCAACGCTATGATGGTGGCGCCCCTCTCGGCCAGGGCGTCCATCTTCTCCCTGGAGGCCTCTTCGCTGGTTATGATGAGGGTCTCCGCGGACCTGTCGGTAATCACCCTGGCGTCCAGGGGTATCCTGAGCCTACCGTCTACCACGACTCTGGCCGGGTTCCTGCCCTCCACGTACCTCACAGTCAGTAGAGGGTCGTCGGCCACCACTGTGTTGGCGCCCACGATGACTGCGTCGCTCCAGGCCCTGGCCTCGTGGAGCCTCCTTAAATCGTGGGGGCAGCTGAGCTGGGAGAAGCCGGTAACTGAGGCTATCTTGCCGTCCACTGTTGCGGTTGTGTAGACGAGCACATATGGCTTAGCCAAGCCCTTCCCTCCACTTTATTAGGCCATGAGGATTCCTATAGGTGTGGTGCTTGGAAGGGTGCCTTCGAGACCGCTGTTCAACCTGATTGTGACCCACGAGCCGGGCTACGAGAACTACGTGTTGGCGAGGGCCCAGATACGCGATATCCTGGGAAGCGACATGAGGGTTGTGGACACGGCTCAGTCGATAATGCTGCTGAGGGTCTCTGACCCCTTTGAGGCTGTCAGAAGGATCTCCGAGGAACTCCCCGAGTCTACCCCTGTGTTGAGAGTGATACCCGTGGAGGAGGTGGTGGAGCCAACGGTCCAGAAGGTGGCCAGCGCCGTTGAGAGGCTCGCCTCCAAGATACCTGAAGGGGAGACCTTCAAGATAAGGATAGATGGCCACCTCTACGACGATAAGGGAGGCGTCTGGGAGAAGGTTTCGAGAAGGGAGGCCATAGACGTGATAGCCGAGAAGGTGGACCGGCCCGTAAACCTTAGTGAGCCCCAGTGGCTTGTCTACGTCAAGGTGGTGAGGCTCTGGAGGGGCGACGAGTTCGCCGCCGTCGTCGTGGCTAGGCCGGACCAGATCTTCTCGACCCATGGGCGGGGTGGGTGAGTCCCGTTGCCCCGACGCCTATTCGGCACCGCAGGCATACGGGGCCCCTACCTGGATAGGGTTTCACCCCTCCTGGCCTACAGGGTGGGCCTGGCGGTGGCCCGATACGTGGGCGGCAGGGGCACCGTGACCACAGGCCACGACATCAGGTTGACGAGCCCCCTGCTGGCCAGGATGGTTGCCGCTGGCTTGATGGCTGGCGGTGTAGACACGCTTCACCTCGGCATGGTTCCAACACCGGTGCTCGCCTACTCTGTGCCCCACACCTCGTCGAGGGCTGGCGTAATAGTCACCGCGAGCCACAATCCTCCGCCCGACAACGGTCTCAAGGTCTTCCAGCCGACCGGCATGGAGTATACTGAGAGGATGGAGGAGGAGCTCGAGGAGCTCATTCTCGGCGACTGGGAGTCCCTCCACGTGGACTGGAATAGTGTCGGGAGGACCGTGGAGGCGCCCCACCTGGGCGAGGAGTACCTGGAGGACCTGTACTCTAGGTTCGCGTCGGAGCCCCGAAGGATCCCCAGGGTGGCAGTAGACTGCGCCAACGGCGCAGCCTCCGGCTACACGCCTAGACTGGCCAGGATGCTGGGTGCGCGGGTAGTGTCCATCAGCTGCCACGAGGACGGCTATTTCCCCGGCAGGACGCCTGAGCCCAGGCCAGATGTGCTGGAGCCCTTCCTCCGCCCTGTCGGGATGCTGGGCGCCGAGATCCTCCTCGCCCACGACGGTGATGCCGACAGGCTCGCCGTGGCTGTTCCGGGGACGGGCTTCGTGAAGCAGGATCGGCTCATAGCCCTCTACGCCAAGCTGAAGCTGGCGGACAGAGGCGGCAAGGTCATTGTGAGCATAGATGTGGGGAGGGCCGTGGAGGACGTGGCGGAGCGGTACGGCGGCAGGGTTGTGAGGGCCAAGCTGGGCAAGACACATGAGAAGCTGCTGGAACACCCAGACGCCCTCCTGGCCGCTGAGCCCTGGAAGCTCATAGACCCGTCGTGGGGCCCCTGGGTCGACGGAATCTACCAGGCTGCTCTCATAGTTTCCCAGCTCGCCGGGGCTGGCGCTACCTTGGAGGAGCTGTTCAGCGACATACCCGACTACCCGTCGGTGAGAAGGTCTTACAGGGTGAGGGAGGAGGCGAAGACCGTCGCCGTTGAGAGGGTCTTCGAGGAGCTGAGATCCAGGCTGGGCGACAAGGCCGAGGAAAACACTATGGATGGGCTAAGACTGGACTTCGAGGACGGCTCCTGGATCCTGGTGCGAGCGTCTGGGACAGAGCCGAAGATTAGGCTCTATGCCGAAGCTATGGATAGGAGGAGGCTCGAGGAGCTGGTGGGCGAGGTGGACGCGATCATACGTGGAAGCATATCATGGGCCGAGTCTAGGGTAGACTAGTTTTCCGCCAATATAGGTCTCAGCTACGGCCTCAGGCCCACCCCTCTTAACCAGGCTGGCCAGCGGGTTCTTAGACCAACGCAGCCCCAGTCTTGCCGGGTCCAGCAGGATTATGTCGGCAGCATATCCGGGCTTCAGGAGCCCTCGGCGCTCAAGCCCCACGAGTCTCGCTGCGTCTAGCGTCGCCATGCGTAGAACCCTGGCCGGATCCGCGTATCCAGGCTTCTGGAGCCTGAGTACGTTGAATGCAGCCTCCATCTCTCTCCACAGGTCGGGCTTGACCCAGGCCACATTATCGGTGCCGAGGGCCACCGCAACTCCGCTGTCCAGTAGCGCGGAGAGAGGCGGCAGCCCTGCACCCCACCACTGGTTGGACCTGGGGCAGACCACAACGCCCTTGATCCTGCTGGCGACCTCTTCTACCTGCTCCTCGGTGAGAAGCGTCGCGTGCACCAGTACGTCGGCCCCCAACACGTTGACGGCCTTAATATAGTCCCTTTGGAGCCACTCATCCCTATCCTCGGAGACATGCACGTGGATCGGCTTGCCAACCCGTCTAGCAGCCTCCCTGATCCTGGCTAGCTCCTCCTCGCTGTATGCCAGGGGCGAGGGTATACCGAAGCCCCTCCCCGATGCAGCGACCTCGTCGAGGTCCCCTAAGCCGGGGCTGGGGCGGCAGAGGGGCACATAGGCTACGGGGAGCCCTTCGGCCGCGTCGAGGCCGAGGCGGCAGCCCTCCAGGCCTCCTTCCCGGAAGTCGGCCACGCCCGCGACGCCCCATGACGCGATCCTGAGCAGGGCGTCCTTGAAGGCCTCGGCGAGGGCGCTGGGCGGCGTTGAGCGTAGGAGGCGGTGCTTAAGCCCCGAGGGCGGCGCCACAGCCTCCCTAAGGCTGAGGCCTATGCCCGCCTCCTGGAAGGCGGCGTCGAACATGTGGGTATGAGCGTTGTAGAGGGCAGGCGCGGCTACTAGGCCCTTCTTGTCGAGGTACCTGCCGCTCCAACGGTTAGCCTCAACTATGTCCGTTATAATGCCGTTTTCAACCAGTATGACTACGTCCCGGGAGAAAACATAGTCCTCGCCTAGGTAGGCGGCGCCGACCCTTAAGGCGAGGCTTCCCACCACAGGCCACCGCGGCTAGATGGGTATGCTACTTCTATCAGCGTATCTTACCACGTAGGTGCGGGGCTTTAGGGCTGAGACTATGTGGTTGAACGCCTTCCAGGGGTCGGCCTGGTCTCCGCAGGTGTAAACGTCTAGGGTGGCGTACCTGTACTCGGGCCATGTGTGGAGCGCTATATGGCTCTCCAGGACCAGCGCTATGATGCTGATTCCGCCCTTCCTGCCTCCAATCCTCCAGCTTTTGAGTTCTGCAAGTGTGGCGTTGGCCCTCTCGACCGCCTCCAGCACCAGCTTGCGGAGAAACTCCTCGTCCCAGAGGACCTCGGGGTCTAGGCCGTAGAGGTTTGCATAGACATGCCTACCAACAATGATGTCGTCCTCCCTTCCGCGCTCCTCGATGCGGGACTGCTGTAGCGCCATCTCTGCTACCCTGGGGGAATTTATAATGTGCCGGGTAGGAGGGGGTTCCTGCGGTTTAAAGGGTTTTCGATGAGAATGCGGTTAGGGCGCGTATTTGCGGATATAGTCCCGCTTAGCGGATGAGAGCATGGACTCGAGGTCCTCTAGGCCGCCCGCGCCTTCCAGCCTGTCGTACTCCACGTTGTTGATGAAGACGATAACAGTGGGTACATACCTCACCTTCAGCCTCTTGAACAGCCTCCTACCCTTCCCGGAGGCATTGACCTCTATGAAGGTGGCTTCGTTCTTGTGCATCTCCTTGAACAGCCTCCACGTGGACCAGAACTCGTCGCAGGCGGGGCAGTCGTCATCGTAGAAGTACGCCATTATGACGAGGGGCTGCTCCTGTTCCTGCTCGACGCCTACCAGGCTTTCTCTTCCCTTCACCGGGCGGCACCTCACGCGTCTATACTCTGAGCTGGGGTATATAGGGGTTTGGTATAAGTGTTTGGGGGTGGGTAAAAAAGAGTTTTTACCATGCCCGCCGTGTCTTTCAGCTACTTCACGTCGACGTAGAAGGCCAGCGTTGTGTGGAGCGTGTCGATGTAGAGCAGCAGCTGCCCGCCGTCCTCCTGCGGCAGCCCGACGCCCAGGATTATGCTCCAAGCCGTCGCCTCTAGGGGCTCCAGTACTAGGTACAGTCCCTTGTCGGCGGAGGTGGCGTCAACGGTCACGGAGATTGGTAG
>WAQK01000071.1 GCA_015520265.1 Pyrodictiaceae archaeon
GGTAGCCGCGTATTTCCTGGGCCGCGAACTCACGGGAGAGCTGGGGGGTATAGCAACAGCCTTCTTGGTGGCAACAATACCTGCCGCCACGGACAGGACCACGGTGGGCTTCGTGGAGAAGCAGGGGTTCGCAACGCCCCTCCTCATACTCCAGGCCTTGTTCTTGGCCAGAGTGGTGAAGTATGGGAGGCCCCGTGACGCGTTGCTGGCAGGCATAGTTACCGGCGCAGTGGGCCTGGTGTGGGGCGGAGTGTACATCGCGCTGGGCCTGGCAGTAGCCTACATGGTGGTCTTGCCGCTCCTGATGCCTGGGCTGAGGAGGGAGCACGTGTTAGCTATGCTGGTCTTCGTCTCCTCCCTCGAGATAGTGCTCCTCACAGTGCCCAAGCTGACCAGGCCTGGCACCAGCATCTTCTGGAACGCGGTGCCTATAATGGCCCTCCTACTCCTAGCCATAGGCCAGAAGCTCAACAGGGTGCAATACCTGATAGTTCTGGGCATTGTGGCGGTGGCGGGGCTGCTGGCAGCCCACCTGGGCCTAGTCCCGCTGGCTGGCAGGCTCCTGGCAGCCATAGGGCTTAGGGCCGAGGCCTCGCCCCTAGTCAAGTCAGTGGCCGAGCACCGCTCCCTGCTCAGCCAGGGCCTCACCACCTTTATGGTTGAGACCCTCAACGAGATGACTCCCGCGGTCCTCCTAGCGATGACCTATATCATCTATATTTTGCTGTACCGGAGGGACCCGTACCACGGATTCGTGGCCCTCGCGGCTGGCCTCACCCTCTATGCCTACGGCAACATGGCGTACTTCGCGCAGATAGCTGGCCTCTACTCAGGCCTTGCTACGGGACTCCTCGTCGGAATGGTAGCCGCCAAGGGCTTCGAGCACCTGGGGTCAGCGTCTTCCGCCAGAAAGCCTAGGAGGAAGAGGCTCGCCTCCGGCGCGAGGCTCACGGAGACGGCCTACCTGGCCATAATCCTTGTGATCCTGGTGTCCGCCAACATAGCCTACGCTGCCTATATGTCCTACGACCGGGCCAGCAGGCTTGCTGGCGAAAGTGCTGGCGGCCTCACGCCCAGCGCCCCCTCGGGGGCCTGGCCCCTGGCCCTCAAATATATCAGGGAGAACCTCAGCGACGACGCGGTAGTCGTATCATGGTGGGACTACGGCTACTGGATCAGCGTGGTGGGAGGCAAGGCCTCCCTGGCCGACGGCGCCACTCTGAACTCCACCCAGATAAAGATGCTGGGAGACATATTGACCAGCGATGAGGACAGGGCGTCCGAGCTTCTGAGGAAGCTCCACCTGGTTCCAGGGAAAACATACATCCTCGTCTACGACGTGTTCGTGATGGAGTACAACGAGACCATGGGGTTCGCCAGAATATACCCCGTCAACGGTAGAGGCGCCGGGGACCTGAGGAAGGCCGTATGGATGCTTGCGATACCTGGCAAGATAGACCTCGACAAGGCTAACCAGATCCTCAGGGAGCTCAATGGCGTGGCCGCGGACTATCAGATGGCGAGGAGGCAGCCCATACCCTACGACAGGATCACAGGCACCGAGCTTTACAGGGAGCTGGAGAAGGTTATATCGCCCTATATGGAGGCGTACTTTGACCCACAGAGAGGCTACTTCGTCGACCTGGCCCTAAACTTCAGCAACGCCCAGAACATGCTGCTTATAGGGATAATGTCCCAGGCCATCTACTCCTCCATGTACGCCACGATGACCGGGCTCGGTGGTTGGAACGATACGTGGATAGGCGACGTCGTGCCCCACAACGCGTCCCAGGCAGTCTTCATGGCCAGCACGCCCGCTAACCCCTCGATGCTGGACTACGTGCCGCCAGCCTTTTACAGGCACTTCACCGTCGAGAAGGTGTTCACAGGCCTTCTGGGCAAGAGCGTCGACACGGAGAGGGGCGTGGAGATATACACGTTCGTCGCAGTATTCCTGGCCAAATGGCTGGGCTAGCCCCCGTTTTTTACCCCTGCCTACACATACTTCTCAGGTGACCCCTTGTTGCCTGGGAACCTCCTGGTCCGGGACGCCTCACTGGCTGTGCTGGCGCCTGGGAGGACGTTGGCTAGTGCATCGATCCTCGTGGAGAACGGCTTCATCTCATGGGTTGGGCGCGGCGTGCCTCCATATAGGCCCCCGGGAACCGAGGTGGTGGATGCCAGGGGCCTCATTGTTTCACCGGGCCTCGTCTCCGCACACACGCATCTAGGCCTCTACCCTATCCGCCACATGTACCGGGGGTTCCGCCTGGACGAGTGGGTGAGAAGCGTCCTTGGCCCGTGGGAGTCCAGCATGGAGCCCCGAGACTCCTACTCCTCCGCCGTAGCGGCCCTGGCCAGCCTCGTATCTAGGGGTGCCACGCTGGTTGCCGACATGCATTTCAACATGACCGAGGTTGCCAGGGCCGTCGGCAATGTAGGCGTCAAGGCCAGCCTCAGCGTAGCTGTTATGGACCGCGGCCCCCGGCGGGGAGGCGAAGCCCTCCTCGAGGAAAACCTGAGGCTGGCCGAGGAGTGGCATGGCAGGGCCGCCGGGAGGATCCGGGTGAGCTTAGGCCCGTGCACCATACGCCTAGCCGAGCCCCGCACAATAGAAAAGTCGTTCAGGGCTGCCAGGGAGAGGGGGCTCCGGATACAGATCCACGTATCCGAAGTCTGGGACGACGTCGAGTACAGTGTGAAGAACTACGGATCCAAGCCCTTAGAGTTCCTAGACAGGCTCGTGGGCCTCTCCACAGACACTATAGTTGCGCATGGAGTCTGGCTGAGCCGCGAGGAGATCAAACTGGCGGCCCAGAGGGGCATCCACATCGTGCATAACCCATCAACCAACATGCTGTTGGGCAGCGGGCTGGCACCCGTCTGGACCATGCTGTCCCAGGGTGTCAACGTGGCACTGGGCGTCGACGCGGCACCCAGGTATGACCCGGTCCAAGAGGCCACGGCGGCCGCTGCGGCCGCCATGCTTAGGGGAGAGCCCCTCGCACCCACCCATATATTCTCCATGCTCACGGTCAACGGCTACAGAGCCCTTGGCTTTGTTGGCGGGACTCTAGAGAAGGGCTCGCCCGGCGACCTAGTGGTGTGGAGGCCAGCCGGCTACTTGGCTGGCGACGTTTTCGAGGCCCTAGTCTACGGAGGCCTAGAGCCCGTAAGGGTCTACGTGGAGGGCGAACTAGTGGCCTGGGAGGGGAAGCTAGCCAACATTCCGGAGGAGGAGGTGGAGGAGCACCTGGCCTATCTGAGGGAGAGGCTGGCACAGATCTTCGGCGAGGAGGGCTACCGGTTTTAAAGCCACCGAGCCCAGTATAACTGTAGAGGGGGTTATGCTTGTTCTGGAGGAAGAGGAGCCGCAAGGCTGTGCTCACATCGGCGCTCACATCCACCAGGACCACGCTTAACCGTCTCTCCGAGATGATCAGGAGGGTGGACGCCAGGAGGCGATACTTGGAGGAGAGGGTTGTAGAGCACCTCTCTGCTGGAAGAAAAGACCTGGCCGAACGCTACGCGGCTGAGGCTGCCCAGATGAGGCGCCTCCTCAGGGAGCTCAGGTACATGGAGGCCGCGATAGAACGCGTTGCCCTCAGGATAGAAACTGTGCTGAACGGGGGCGAGGTGCTCTCGGTGGTGAGCTCGGCCATAGGCGTTGTCGAGGAGCTGAAGAACAGTAGCGTCGCAGCAATCCCCGAGGTGGCTTTGGAGCTCAACAATGTTGAGGAGTCCCTGAGAGAGGCTATAGGGGAGACCAGCTATCCGGACGCCAACATATCATACCACATGGCACTGGACGACGAGGCCAGGAGGGTTCTAGAGGAAGCTAAAGTGGTTGCCGATGACAGGGTCTCCGCGCCAAGGAAGAAGAAGCGGGAGGGCTGATCCTGGGACGGCAATCTAGATTAAAGCCGGAAGTCCTAGTTGTAGTTGGGGTCTAGCTTGAGCGCCGAGGAGTATAGGAGGATAATAGTGGAGCTCATAGAGGAGCACAGGGACCCCTGGGTCAAGGCAGCCTTCTATGGCGACCCCCAGGTGGCCAGGCTGGTCGAGGAGCTGTACAAGAGGTGGGAGAGAGCCGGCTTCAGGGGAGTGGCCCTGGACTACGCCACACTCGACGAGCTTAAGTTTCTGGCAGCCAAGGCTCAGAGGTACGGTTATATGGGCAGCGGCGAGGCTATGAGAAGCGCTTTGGGGAGAAAGTAGGGTTAATGCTTCCCAGCAGGTCTTATTACTTCCTTTGGGGCCGCCTCGAAGGGCTCCAGATATTTTCTCAGAACCTTGGGTATGACGACTGTTCCGTCGGGCTCCTGGTGGTTCTCCAGAATGGCGGTTATGGTCCTGGTGCTGGCTATGGCTGTGGCGTTAAGCGTGTGTACATAGTCCCTCACCATCCCCTTCCTCCTCACATACCTTATCCTGAGCCTGTAGCTCTGCCAGTCGGTACAGTTACTAGCGCTCACCAGCTCCCTGTATCGGCCCTGAGCCGGCATCCAGACCTCTATGTCGTACTTCTTCGCAGCAGGCGCCCCCAGCTCTCCGGCACATATATTGACGACCCTGTACGGGAGCTCGAGGCCCCTGATCAGCTCCTCAGCGTTGGCCACCAGCTTCTCCAGGATCTCCCAGCTCTCCTCGGGCTTGGCGTAGACGAACTGCTCCACCTTGTGGAACTGGTGGACCCTAAAAATGCCTTTGAGGTCCCTGTTCCCGGCGCCAGCCTCCTTCCTGAAGCACGGGCTTATCCCGGCCAGCATTATGGGCAACTCCTCCTCAGGTATCTCCTCCCCCATGTAGAGGGCCGCCAGGGGATGCTCAGCCGTGGCTATAAGGTAGAGGTCCTCGCCCTCGACCTTATAGATGGCGTCCTCGAAGGTCTCCATGTCTAGGGCCCCCATGATGGCCTTCCTGCGCAACATGTAGGGTGGAAGCACCACCCTGAACCCCTTTCTGGAGAGGTGGTCCAGAGCGTACATTAGTAGGGCAATGTCGAGCCACACCAGGTCGTCGAACAGGTAGTAAAACCTGGAGCCAGCCACCTCCCCGGCCTTCAACGTATTGCCTAGACCCAGCACCTGCTCCAGCATGTCGGCATGGCCCACGGGCCTCCAGTCTATCACTTCGTGCTCCACCTTGAAACCCCATTTCTCGGTCTGGGCCCTGAACTGCTCGACGTGCCCCCTCCAGACCCGAGGCTTCCCCCAGAACCGCACCGGCACGTTGTCCTCCTCGGTCAGGCCGTCGGGCACCGTCTCGTGGACCGTGTTGGGTAGCTTGAGGAGGAGGCGCTCCCTCTCCTCTTCCAGAGTCTTCAACTCCCTCTCCGCCTCCTCGATCACCTTGAGAAGCTCTTTAGCCTGAGCTATGAGCTTGCGTCTCTCCTCGGGCGACGCCTTGCCTATACTCCTGCTGATAACGTTGTGCCTGTGCCGTAGCTGCTCAACCTCTCGGAGCTTCTTCCTCCATGATACGTCCAGCTCCACCGCGCGGTCTACTAGACCTGGATCGAGGCCCCTACGCCTGACGCTGTCCCTAAGCTTTTCGGGATCTCTCCTCAGGAGGTCTAGGATGCTCCACGGCATTCCCCTAAACCTGTTTCCATGTAGGCGCATGGTGGTTGAAAACCTTTATCTATACGCCCGGAGCTTTGCTTGTAAAATTATTTAATGTTATGAGGCTTAGTGATTGGTGCCCCTCAGGGGGACCCGCTGCTCGGGTGGTGGCTGTGGAGACAAGCATCCTCCTCGGCTTCGGCCTGCTTGCACTCTTCTACGTTCTCGTCATCCTCGACATCCTGGATAGAACGGCTTCAGCCCTCCTGGTAGCAGGCCTCGTCTTCATACTTAACATACCCCTCGGGTTCTCCAACTTCGAGGAGCTGGTGAACAGCGTCAACCTGGACACGATACTCCTCCTCATGTCAATGATGATCCTGGTCCACTCGCTGGCCAGGACAGGGGCCTTCGACTACCTGGCCTCCAGGATACTGCTACGGCTCAGGGAGAGCCCCTTCACCCTGATGGCGGTGCTCACCGGCCTCACAGCCTTTGTCTCTGCCTTCATAGACAACGTGACCACGGTGCTCCTGATCGCCCCCATAATCATAGAGATGTCGAGGAGGGCTGGGTTCGACCCGCTGCCCCTCCTAATGTCGGTGGTATTTGCCTCCAACATAGGAGGTACAGCCACACTAGTGGGTGACCCTCCCAACATAATCATAGGTTCCGTGGCCAAGCTCAGCTTCATGTCCTTCATAACCAACCTGGCGCCGATCATAGTGGTGGACTTCCTGGTCTTCCTGCTGGTTGTCAGGCTGATGTTCTCCAGCTGGATGGACGAGTACAGGTCTCGCGCATCCTCTGCTGAAATAGCCGAGCCCCGGAGCGGCGATGTTGAGTGGAGCCTGCTCCGCAGAGTGCTGGCGGTACTCATCATAGTGATCGTCCTCTTCTTCCTCCAGGACAGGTTCCACTACCCCCCAGCGGTTCCCGCCATGATCGGCGTCGCCCTGCTCCTCGCCTTTACCGGTAGAAGGGTGGATTTGGCCGAGACCCTGGTTGAGGGTGTGGACTGGACCACCCTGGTGTTCTTCATAGCCATGTTCATAATAATCAAGGGGGTTGAGGACCTCGGCGTGATACACTTCATAGCCAACGGCATAGCCGCCATGTCCAGGGACCCCCTAGTCACGGCGCTCCTCATAGTGTGGGTCTCCGCCATCGCCTCAGCCTTCATAGATAACATACCGTTCACCATGGCCATGGTCTCCATAATACCCCTAGTCTCGGCGGCGCTGCATGTGGCCTCTGAGCCCCTGTACTGGTCCCTGAGCCTTGGAGCCTGCCTGGGAGGCAACGGAACGATCATAGGTGCTAGTGCAAACATAGTGGTGGCCGGAATAGCCGACAGGCAAGGCTACAGGATGACCTTCAACAGGTTCATGAAGTACGGGTTTCCAGTCATGCTGGTAACCGTGGCTATCTCGTCGGCGTATGTCGCCCTGCGATACTATATTATAGGCTTTTAGCCTAGATCCTTAGCACAACACTGATTAGAGTGTCTGGAGGGATAGGCGGGGAGGGGTGTCGGGGGTGGCGGAGAGACAGTGGACCCTGGGCGCGGTATTCGCATCCATTGTACTTCTCGTCTCAATACTCGCCTGGGCCGCTGGATTCACCAGGGACCAGGTCGTATCGGTGGCTGCACTAGCGGTGTTCATAGCGGGCTCCCTCCTCTTCTGGCCCTTCAGAAACGCGTTCGCCTTTGCAGGCCTCTCGCTCCTCCTCTTTGCCGGAGTAATAGACCTCAAGTTCCTGGTGGCTCACTCGAACCTTGAGGTGATACTCTTCATAATAGGTATGATGATCGTGGTCGGCTTCCTCGAGGAGAGGGGCTTCTTCGACTGGCTAACGGCGAGGGTGCTAGGCCCCTACATTACAAGGCCCCGGATCCTGGTATCCCTGATCCTGGCATTGGGCTTCGTGATGGCTGCGCTGGTGGACGAGGTCACCGCTATACTGTTCATGCTGGCCATGGTGCTCAGGGTCAGCAGGTTCTACAGGGTGGATCCTGTGCCCCTCACGCTTTTCCTCGTCTTCGCGGTCAACAGGGGCAGCAGCGCCACCGTGGTGGGCAACCCCATAGGCGTACTCATAGCCTTCAGGGCTGGGTTCGGGTTCGCCGAGTTTCTCAGGTGGGCCGCGCCCCCGGCGCTCCTCTCCCTAGCAGTGACCATAGGTATAGGGCTCATCTACATGAGAGGGACCCTCAAGGAGATGTCCAAGAAGGTGCTGTTCGACGGAGGCGAGTACGAGCTCCTCAAATCCGCCCAGTTCACCGACAGGCTCGTGGCACCCACAGCCCTGTTCCTGGGAGTAATCACCGCGCTGGTCCTCCACCACCAGATAGAGTCGGCGCTGGGCCTGCCACAAAACGCGGCTCTGCTGGCGGTGGCCCTGGCTGGCGCCGGCATAGCGTTATTCCTGGAGCACGAGAAGGCCGTCGAGATAGTGGAGAAGAAGGTGGACTGGTGGACACTACTCTACTTCATCCTGCTGTTCTCGAGCATAGGCACGCTCCAGTACACCGGGGTGACCGAGAGGATAGCCAATGCAGTAGTATCGGCCTCGGGCGGGGATCTGATAAAGGTGATGATCCTTGTAGGCCTCATAGCAGGGATACTGACAGCCTTCCTGGACAACGTGCTGGCCATAGCCACGCTGATACC
>WAQK01000072.1 GCA_015520265.1 Pyrodictiaceae archaeon
CCGGTCAACCAGGGGGATTCCGGCTAGCACGCAACCGGTGACTATTATGGGTTCAGCCCTCAGAACAATCATGGCCTTTGGGGCTACACCGTTCTCAGCCAACGCGTAAATCACGTAGGAGCCTACCGTGCTACCCCTCCCCGACTCGAAGACCAGTATGCGGCCAGCCACGCTCCTCCCTGTCCCGTCCCTCAGCTCGCCGGTCCTGGGATCCACGTCGCCTAGGAACGAGATCGGGCCCCGTACCACCAGGGCCTCACCGCGAGCCTTCCCCTCAACCAGGCCTCTGCCCCGGAACCTCACAAATCTACTCCCTAAAGGCATATTCCACCATCTCCTCTAGGCCCATCACGAGGGCCCCGATGCCGTGCATCCGGGGCATGTAGAAGGCTGTCTTAACGGAGTTGGTACCCACGGTCCTGAAGCCTGCCCCCCGTAGAGGGGCGACCACCGGGCAGGTATCCTTCCAAACCTTGATCCCGTGGCTTCTCAACTTCTCCACCAAGCCTTCCCTCAGCGCCTCCAGGAAAACCGTTCTAGAAACGCCGACCCAGAACTCCCTCCTAACCCTGCCCCGGCCCTCCAGGAGTCTGGCCAACTCCCTCAGCTCCTCCAAGGAGGCGTGGGGGCACCCCAGGTAGAGGAGGTCCGGCTCGCCGCCCCCGCTGAGCTTCTCCTTGACCGACTCCAGGTCCCTAGGCTCCACCTGAACCCTCTCGAGACCGCTAAGCTCGGCTCTGAACTTCGGCGCCTCCGGAGACACACCTTCTATCAGACACATGGCTAGGCTGCCCAGAGCCCCGGCCGCAGCGCAGAGCTCCTTGACCCAGCCCTCCCTCCACCGGGGAACCCCTACTATGTAGGGGACACCCTCGCCCACAAGCTCGCCCAGCAGACCTCCAAGCAGCCCCGCCTCGGTGGCGCTACCGACACCTGCCCAGGAGGCGTCCACTAGCAGGGTGGGCCTCCTGTTCTCGTCTAGATGCATACCGGCCAGGTAGGTCCTGCCCACCAGGGCCGCCATGAGGGCCAGTGGGCCTCCTTCCCTATTGGTCCGGGCACCGTAGACCGTGTTGGCGTAGGCCACTGCACTCGACTCCCCCCAAGCTAGGTGCTCGCCTAGCTTGGGGCGTCTAAGATAGTAGGGTGTACACGTTAGGGCCAGCTCGAACCCCATGTCCCTGAGGGCCCGGAGGACCCGGAGCTGCTTCTCGGCGAAGCCGCTGTCCACGCCCATGGATGGCCAGTATTCGGAGTCCATACCTATGGGGTTCACCGTGGCGTAAACTCTGACCTTGCCGCCCATCCGGGCCAGATGCTCTATGAACCTGAGCCCCGGCTCGCCGATGTTGCTGTATGATATGCCTGATGCATGGGCGTGGACCACGGGTACCAGTCTCTCAGCCCCCAGCGCCTCGCCGACCTTGACCAGGACCCGGAGGGCTAAGCTTTCTGCCTCCCCCTCCTCACCGTCCAGTATCCTCTCCTCCTCCCTTGTGAGGTACATGGAAACCCCCACGCGTCAGGGTATGCGGGCCCTCTCGTACTCGATCCCTCCAGCCACGGGCTTGGTTGCATCTACGCCCACCTTGGATCCTAATCCGTCCTCGCTACTGGGGTCGAGGCTGGAGATCCTGGCATTACTGATTACCACTAGGTCTCTATGTGCCTGGAACCGGGTCGCTATGGCCCACTCCACCTGGAAGGAGTCGTCAGGATCTATGTCCGCGTCAACCACCACTACGTGTTTGAGGCTGGGGTGGCCAGCGAAGGCTGCCAGAATAGCGTTCTTGGCGTCACTGTCAACCGTCTTGTCTATGGAGATCACGGCATGGAGCCAGCCCCCGCTGGCCGGGGTTAGCCTGACCTTATGGACCCTGGGCACAACCCTGGAGACGGCCTCCCAGATGGCGGCCTCCTTGGGGAGGCCCATGAGTAGCCTGTGCTCTCCCCCGCCGGGCAGTATGAGGTGGAAGTAGGGTGCCTCGGGGTTCACATAGATCGCGTCAACCTTCAGGACAGGCTGTCTCCTCACCCTATCATATGTCCCCATGATATCTACAAAGGGGCCCTCATCCACCATCTTGCTGGTCAGCCTCCCCTCCATGACAACGCCAGCGTGGCGGGGCACCGGGATCCCGTAGAGGGGTGTGCGGGCCGCCTCCAACCGGCCGCCCATAAGCCTTGCCGCGATCCCCATCTCGAAGACTCCCAGGGGAGGGCTTATCGAGGAGGCCAGCAACGCAGCCGGGTGAACCCCCACAGCCACCGCTACCCTGAGCTCTCCCCCTGACTCTCGGTGGAGCTGATAGAGGTGGCGGGGCACCACACGTACAGCGAAGCTCCGCTTATCTACCACCATCATCCGGTGGATCGAGGCGTTGCACACCTCATCCCGGCATGCAACTATTATAGAGGAGGACACATAGAGACCACCATCCCTCTCATAGTACTTGACTACTGGCAGCTTCTCGACGTCGAGCTCTCTTTTCTCATGATCAAACGGCTTCTCCACAAGCGTGCCAGGGTTCTTGGAGGCTTCTATTATTTTGCGGTACATCTCCTCGTCACTACCCACACCCAAAGCTATCCTGAGCTTCCCCCGAGTGTCTGCCAAGTTTGAGACGCAGGGCAGATCCGAGTCCTCGACTCGGAAAACTATGGCTGGCCCGCCCTCCTTCTTGGCTATGAGCCTTGATGCACCGTAGACCCTAGGGTAAGGGGCTTCAAGCCTCTCCAGAAGCCCTCTGCCCTCCAGCTCTGTGAGGAAGACCTCTAAATCACGCATCCCGTTATCCTCCCCATCTCAACATAGTTCTCATCTAGTTTAACTCTACCCACTATAATGCCCTCCGCGCTCTCCGAGTACCTGGTCCTCACCAGAATTACCCCTGACTCGTAGTCAATCGAGACGACCAGGCCTGGGCCCAGTTCACGGAGCGACCTGTCGGTCACCGCTACCAGGAGGCCCTTGGCGTCGCTAGGAGTGACCACGTAGACGTGGTCGCCGGGGTACGCGTCCCGAAGTTTAGACAGGGCCTCCCTGCCGGGCCTAGACTCAGCCGCTACTGTAAGCGTCCCGGAAAGCCTGGAGGCCCTCAGAACCTTCACGCCTAGAATTGCGGAGATTGCTTCGACCTCCTCTGAGGGCAGGGGTGTGCCTGAGAACACGCATGAGCCTAGTACCGGTGAGTCAAGTGCGTTGATCCTCACGGTCTCCCCGCCCTCCAGATACCGCTTGTACCCTTCGGCCCTCAGAATCCTCCTCTCCTCACGACTCCTCTCCCTCCTCCTCGCCGGGCTGCCCACCGTGTACACCTCCATATTAGTTCTCGACAGTATATTGGCCAAAGGTTCCAGCCCAGGGCCAACCAGGACAACCCTGGCTGGCTGGAGGCTTCTTATCAGCGCGAGCTTGTACACTAGCGCACCCATGCCAGAGATCCAGCCATCAGTATCCACCACCACGGTGTCGGCACCCCGACGCTCGGCCTCCTCCACCAGCTCCCTGACAGATACTACTATGCTTCCCGCCGCAGGGCCAGGCGCCACGGTCCCTATGAACCTCATGGCGTCGGCGGAGAGATCTCTGAGCCAGACTACGGGTTTATCCACAAATCCCATGGAAACGAAGGCCGGAGGGCCGACATCAGCCTGGCCCACATCCCCGTCAACCACCGCGACCTTCCTGCCCTGAGATAGCGCGACGTTGGCTATCAGCGCGGTCAGGCTTGTTTTACCGGACTCCACCCCGCCGATGAGAATCACCCTCCCGCCGTCCGACACCACGCGCTCCGCGACCTCCAGCCATTGGTCTATGACCTCCTCTCCGGGCCTCGGCTCCTCTAGGGAGCCCTCATCGCCCAGTGTCACCCGTATCTCCGAGCCCTCCAACGCCTTAACGGCGTAGCTCCTGCACTTGTGTAGGACGAGCCTGGAGCCGGGCCCATATACTGCGCCAAGGACACTGATCTTACCCGTACCCACCATGAGCATTGCGGGTCCAGTGATCCTGAGGAGAGAGCCCTTCTCCAGGCGCCTCTCAACTATCCTCAACCTTACCCACACCCTCCACCCAGACTCCTCTCCTTAAGGCAATATTTACAGCCGAGGCTACATCCCTGTCCTTAACCTGCAACCTTAGGTTCCTCTTAGAGGTGCCCCGTTCATCCACCAGCTCGACGCGGGCCGGAAGAGGCTCGCCTGCCGCTAGCTGCTCTATTATTGTATCCACGTTAGGGCCGGAATCCCCTATCCTAACAACAGCACGCATGTGGGGTACCCTCTCTAACAACCTCCGTATCTCATCTACCACACGTTCAGGATCAGCAGCGCCGTGGGCTACCAGCTCCCCGTCGGCCACCACGGCGTATATGGGGGGTTCGCCTGGATCCACGCCCACCAGGAGCTCATGGTACGCGGTCTTACCCCTAAGTGCGCAGAGGGCCTCCTCAACCCTCCTCTCCCAATCGTCAGGAGTAACCCTGAAAACCCTGCCATCATCAACCTGGACATCGACGTCAGTCAAGAGAATGGCGCCGCTGATGTCTTTGGGCAGACTAGGCTCCCTTGGGACCGTGAAAGCGGCTCCCCTCCTTCTCAGCTCTTCCACGACCCGGCGAAACATCCGTGGATCCTCTATGAACACAACCAGCCGCAACCCGGGCCTTCCAGATACAGTTAAACCCGACGTTCCCCTAATAATAGGTTCGATACCGGCTTGATCTGGGGTCATAGGAAGCTGGACAGCCTGGTGGAGAGATTCAAGGGACCTGTCCTCGTCTATGGTGAGGCAGGGACTGGGAAAACCACCTTGATGCTCGAAGCCCTGAGGAGCTCAAAAGGCAGGTCTGTCTATATAGGGACGGAGGGCTCGGCAGCCTACCAGCCCCGCGTTGAGTCTCTAGGAGGGTTGGACAACGTGCTTTTCGTCGAGGTGGATAACCTGAAGGAGCAGACGCGGCTAGTCCTCTCCCTGGCCAGCCTCAGCCCCCGCGTACTCAGTATGCTCGTTGTGGACAGCGTAAACTCGCTCTACAGGCTGGAGGACGACATCCAGAAGGCTGGCATGATGCTGGGCCTCCAGATGGCCGTGCTCCGGCAGCTATCAAAGGCCGGGATCGTAACCCTAGCGACAGGCCAGGTCCACGGCGAGGGTGACGAGGCTAGTGGAACCTGGCTCCTAGAGTTCTGGGCCCCCATTATAATCAGGCTGCAGAGGGCTGGCGCCGAAAGGGAGGCCGAGGTGGTCAAGCCGGAGGAGTACACGTTTAAAGCGAGGTTCACCATAACTAGGTGGGGCGTGGAATGGATCTCCTAGGCGAGGTGTGGGAGGCTTTTCTGCTGATGATCCCGGCCATGGTGGCTAATGGCTCGGCTGTGCTGGTTAGGCGCGGTACTCCTATAGACCTCGGCAAAAAACTCTGGGACGGCAGGCGTGTGCTGGGCGACGGCAAGACTTTCGAAGGCCTGCTGGTTGCTTTATCGTTCGCATCAATCATAGGCGGCGTGCTAGCCGCCGCCACCGAGGAGGCCCTGAGGCTCGTCTACGGGTTCTTGGCAGGCCTAGGAGCAATGCTGGGCGATATGGCTGGTTCCTTTATTAAAAGGAGACTGAACTTGGCCAGGGGCGCACCCCTACCGGTGGTGGACCAGCTGGACTTCGTTGCAGGCGCCGCGCTTCTACTCTTCCTGGCTGGTGCGCCCCTAGGCATTTATGGGTTAATACTTGTCTCTGCTCTAATACTCTTCCTACACAGGGCAACTAACCTGGCGGCCCACAGACTGGGCTTGAAGGACGTACCCTGGTAGCCGAGCTTACAGGAGCCCGGCCTCGCGCTTCATCCTGTACCGGTACCGTATGTATTTGTCCTCAGGTGAGAACCTGGGCGGGTGGGGTACCCTCAATGGACCCCCGCAGTAGGGGCAGGAGTTTGTCCTAAGCGTGTAGCGTCCACACTTCACGCAGCGGCGGAGCAGCCACTTCAACTCCGCTCCCTCGTATAGCTGGCCTCTACACCCAGCTTCTTAGCTGCTTTGAGCATGGCCTCCGAGATTCTGGAGAGCGCCTTCTCAGCGGTCTTATAGTCGGTTGCTTCAACCTCCACCCTGTACCTGGGCACGCCTATGGTGTATACACGTACCTTGACATCGCCGTCCACCTGCTCATAGGCCTTGCTGAGCACGCTGCGTATCTTTTCTATACCGTCAGGGTCCATGCTACGAAGCACGACGAGCCCTCTCACCTTGACCCTCTTGACCTCTATGTGCCTCCTTATCTGCTCCATGAGAGGCTCGATCCATTCTTCGGGGATGCCGGCTTCCCTGAGGGCCTCAGGCCCTCTCATGGCGGCTTCCTCTAGTCCCGCCATTATCTCGCCGTAGTAATCCTCTAGTTTCCAGCCCACCTGATCGTAGGCGTCGTCCAGGCTTCTCCCCATGCTTTGGGCCGTGAGTTCCAGTATCTTCTCAGCCTTCTGGGCCCTTTTCCACTCGATCATCTTCTTCTTGCGCTCATTGTCGTAGACCCTCTTCAGAGAGACGTCGACCTGTCGCTTGGCCTTGTTAACCCTGATAACCTTGACAACTATTTTGCGCCCCTCCTTCAACACGTCCCTAATGTTCCTAACCCATCTGGAGGCTATCTCGCTCCACGGCAGGTATGCCTCAAGGTTGTTGTACTCGTCCAGGGTCACGTAGGCACCGTAGTCGAAGACCTGCCGCACTGTTGCTACCACGAAGTCACCCACGTCCGGCAGAGGCTTCCTCTTCCTAACCATTGCCTAGCCACCTCTCCGCCGACAACTAGGTGTGTTGAGGGCTAAATAAGATGCGGTGATTGGGCGACAGGGCTAGCCGAGGATCCTGACAATCTCGCCCAGAATCTTGGCCTTGCCACCCGTGGTCTCTACAAGCTGGGTGCCACAGATCAGGCACCTCACAGGGAAGGTGGCGTGATCAAATATCACTTGTTCGTAGCCGCACTGGGGGCATCTCACACGGACGAACCTACTCTTAGGCTCGGGAACGAGGACCTTCCTTTTCTTCACGCCTACCTCGCCTCCACGAGTTCTACTTTCTTGAGCCTCACACCTCTCCTATGGAGTATGTATCCGCACTCAATGCACTTGAGTTTGAGGACTATCTTCTTGGTTACCTTAGCGAACCTCTTCTGCTCCGGCTTCCTCTGGCTACCGTAGCCTTCCTGCTTCCTCCTATATCTTCTCTCACCCTCGGCCAGGCTCCTCCTCTTCCCGGCCTTGTAGATCATAACGCTATGCACGGTATGGGTGCGGCACCTGGGGCAGTACGTCCGTATTCTTTTCGGGACCTTCACTGCAACCCTCCTCCCGCGTTCCCTTACCAGGTATTGGTGAAGGGTTTTTAGATGTTTCTCTAAGCTCTCCCACCCTTCCCTGGGTGGCCGTAGATCGAAACGAGTCCTGCAGCCGAGAGAACCACAGCCTCGCCCGGCTTTAGGAGCAGGTAGTCGCCCTGAAGCAGCAGTGCTCCCCCACGCTCGAAGCCTCGCTCAACCCTAGCCAGAACTCTGCCCTCATGATCGACTGGTATGAGGCCTCTGTAGAGCTCGGCGAGCCAGCGTCGAATATGGTCTATGGCTGCCAGCGCCTCGCTGTCCAGACTGTCATCGGGAGGCCTACCCTCGCCAGCTAGAAGTTTCCGGATCCTGGCATCAGCTAAGAGCACGGCAAGCCTCCTCACGCTCTCCTCATACTCTTCTGCCAGTTCCCCACGGCCTAGAGTGCTGGCCTCCCCGAGTATGCGTTGAAGATCCTCCGCCGAAATGCTCCTCGTCTCCCTGAGCCAGAGCTCGTTGAGGAGCAGCTCGAGCAGCCTCAACCTAGCTTCACCCCCTCTATGCTGGTGAGGACTGCCAGGCCTTTACAGGCCAGGTAGACTCCTATCGGGGCGTCCACTTCGAGCGTCTCGCCCCGCTCGGCTTCTACGTGGTACCCGCCTGTATCTATGTCTATGGGGGTTAAGGCTCTGATCCTAACCCTTCCTCTATAGGGTGAGAGCTCGCTGAGACTATACGTCCACCCCTTAAGGCTTCTTGGTTCTACCTCCCTTACCAGTAGGCCTGCCTTGCCGTTGATCGAGTTGGGAACCCTGACCAGCCTACTGATATCGATGGTCACTTTCTCGTCGACCTCTACCCTGAGGCCAGCCACAGCCTCGTAGGCTAGGTCGGCAAGCTCATCGAGGCTCGGAATCCCGCCGCCAAGCAGCCCCTCTATATAAGAGCCTATCCACCCGCGCCATCCGGGATCTCTAGGAGACGGAGGTACAGGGCGCCCACCTCTTCTACCCTCCCAGTAGCCGAGAATACTTCTAACATCGATCCCGGTCGCCCTCAGATAGTCCACTATTTCCCTCCTAGCATTAGAGTTCAAGGACGCACATTCCTCCTCGCAGGGGACGTGTACATGGAAGCCCCTGTGACCAGAGAAGTATACGGATACCTGGGAGATGCCGAAGTCACGGCGAAGAAACTCTACAAGCCTGCCAGCCTGAGCCGCCGCCGACTTTATGCATTCATCGCTCACCAAAGATACTCTGGATAGCTCGGCGCCACAACTAGGGCACCTGGGCCCCGCCTCATCGCCCTTGGCCCGGTGGCCGCAGCGGGGACAGAACGAGAACTCCGTTGCACCACATCCAGGTATATGGTCGGCATCTATGTCGAACACTAGGTCGGAGCCCAGCCATTTCTTGTCCTCCATGTTCGGTGCTTCAGGATACTCGTACTTGGCCGATGAGTAGTAGAGGTGGAGCGGCACCCTCTCCCGAGTAATATAGGCTAGAAGCTCGCCGTAGCTGGAGAACGCCAGGTGCCTTATGTAGATGGAGGAGCCGAACGGCTGAAGCGCGAACTCGCGGAGCTCCATGTCGGGAGGCAGGATTAGGGCTGGTTTAGACTGGTAGTAGGTGCGGAAAAGTCTCTCAAGCAACCCTCTACTCGACGCGCGGCGCGATGTAGAAGGCAAGCTTGGCTCCCTGCGGAAGGCTATATTCTAGGCGGCAAGGCATGTCGGTTGAGAGGCTCAGTTCCACGCTATCGGCGGCCTGTGCAGCGGAGACTATGTCGGAGAAGTAGCTGAGGCTATAGCTGGATCTTTGAGGCTCCTCTGCCTCAACCTCTAGGAGGTTGCCTGACTCCATGGAGAGCTCTATCTCGGCCTCGCCTACGTCGCTGGACGCCCTGGCCACAACCTTTTCACCGTCGATCTCGAAGGTTGCAAGATCCCCTATAGGCTCCAGGTCTTTGACCAGGTCCTTGAACACGGTGCTTATCATCCTGGCCCTGGCCTTCAGCTTTATCCTGGGTTCGGGGAGTTCGCTGTACTCAAGCGACAGTAGGGGGAGCTTGAATATCCTCTCGCCCTTGCCCAGAAACCCCACCTTTAGGCGACCCTCCTCAGCCTCCAGCACCAGCTTGTCGTCTTTGCCGGCGCGTCGTAGGACTTTAGTTAGGTCCTCGATGTTGACTCCCAGCGTTGTCTCCTCGTCGACATGGTACTCCTCGAAGACCTCTGGGGGGAAGTTCAGGTCCACCATGACTATCCTGGAGGGATCCATGGCTCGGAGCTTGAAGCCCTCGGGTCCGGCCTTGAAGACCCCTTCCCCTATTATTTTGCTGACAGCAGTGATCACGTAACGCCATACCCTGGCGTCGGTGAACACTAGCCTCATAAATATACCCCACCTATTAGTGTGGGCGGCTACCCTCTTTAAGAGCAACGGTTTCGAGGCACCGTGCCGCGTAGTCCAGGCCTCCCTCGGCCAGCTGCTTGGCCCGGGAAATGTAGGGTTTCGAGGAGATGAAGTGAGGGGTTCTTGAGTCAGCCTCCACGAGGTGCTCGAGGAGCTTCTCTAGAAGCCGGTAGTAGTAGTCGCAGACCTCCCTGAGACGGGCCTCCCCTACTCGTACTCCCTCCATACGTAGCCGCACCTTACACACTTGTAGAACCTGGTCGAAGGCTCGTCGGCTGCTCTGGTCTGTTGCAGCCAGTAGTAGGCCTCCTCGTTGCCACATTTGGGGCAGACGATGCCCTTTATCTTGGGAAGACCCTTGGGCGCGTCGCCCTCGACAACTATGATCTTCTCCTTAACGGAGTGGTTTATGCTACGGGCTATCCTTATACCGGGGCCCGTGGATGCGTCTTCATAGCCGCACTTGGGGCAAACATATATCTGCTGTCCCTCCCTTCTGCGTGGCACCATAAGCGTGCCGCATTTAGGGCAGAACTTCACGGCATCCAGCCCCCTAACCCACTCCTGGCCGGGTGTTATAAATATTAGTTGGCTCCAGCTCCGCTGGCCTGGTCTAGCAGCTCCTTTAGCCGCATGGCTACCTGGCTAGCGAAAACCTTGAGGGAGAGCAGCTTTTCGGCCAGACTTCTGGGAAGTTCGGCCTGGGAGAGTAAGGGGAGGCCCGTGGACTCGGAGATCTTAGAGGACCAGGAGCCGGTGTCGAGCACGAATCTTATCTCGTGAAAGGTTGTGCTGGACAAGATATTCTCAGCCAGGCCCTCGACGCCCTCCAACGAGACGTAGAAGTCGTCGAGGGAGCCGGGGGCCCGGAAGACGAGTGCGACGCAAGCCCTTCCAGAACAATAGGGTATAAGGATCCTGGACTCTCGTTTAAGGTGCGGACGATGCAAGCCCTATCCTTCCCCAAGTTCTACTCTTTCAGCCTCTCCTCGATCTTCTCCCTAAACTCTCTGGACAAGGCTATTATCTCCTCTACGATGCTCCTCACCACATCCAGGGGCTCGCCCTCCCGGACACGGACCACTATGCGGGGCGAGCCCACCAGCGGGTGCGGTATGTTGTAGGCGGCATAGTCCACCTCGGGGCGCTTAAGCGCAAGCTTAACAATGAGATTAGGCAGGCTGTGGTCCTCGCCTGGTAGTTCGAATTCCACCAGGCTACCCTCCTTCTTGAGTATCCTTACCTCCAACAGTTCTCCCCTGCCAACCATTGACCCTAGCCTTATATACCTTTATACACCACTCCGCCTCAATGATTTGAGTAGAAGTCTTAGCGCGTCTCTCCACTCCCTGGTGAGCACGAATCTGTTTGAGTACTCGTCGTACACAAGCAAGCCCAGCCTCTCCGCCTCCCCTAAGACCTCCTCCACATTCATACCCGTCAGGGCCACCGCCACGCTCACCACACGCCTAGCCGCCGAACCCCTGACCCTCAGACCCAGCTCCCTGGACACCTCGCCCAGGGTCCTGGCTAGCTCCAAGAGCTCGTCGCGGGGCGCGTCGCTTCTCAGTAGGCCTTCGCTGAACTCCGCCTTGTAGCCCCTGAGCTTCAACGCCTCCACCAAGGCTTGTGCGGAGACTGTTACGCCGGTCTCCTTGGCCAGGTGGTTGATAGGCACCTCCACGATACCTCTGCCACTCCTCAGCCTCTTGGACAGGGAGGCGTAGTAGCGTATCCTCTGCCAAGCATCGCGGATCTCGGGTTCCAGACCCCTGATGGTTATGTATATGCCTGAAGGCGTGACTCTGTAGGAGACATCCCTGGCCTTAACGTTCTCAAGTATGTACGCCAGGATCTCCTCACACTCCTCTCCTAAGCACTTAACGTAGAAGCTCCTGACCCTCATTTCCTGCCGGAACCCCTTCCACGTCTCCTCCGCTCGACGAACATGTAGTCAGGCGCCGTTTTTCTGCGTTCCACGCTACCACATCTAGGGCACTTAAGCTGGCCGCTGGAGGTCTTCACCAGGAGCCCCCCGCAGTTGGAGCACGCGGCAGCCACTACACCTAGCCGGGCATCCTTAAGGGTGAGCTGGTAGGGTACAGAGTCCCTCAGTATCTTAACCTTCATCAGGTCACCCATCTTGACGGCCTCCTCAACCACCTTGACATATCTTGTGCTGACCTGCGATACGTGTAGTATACCAGTATAGGTGCCGCTGTAGTTCTCGCCCTTGTCGTCAGCCACTATTTTCAGCGTTGCTAGCTCGTCGCGTATATTAACAACTACGCCGAGCACCACGTCCCCGGTCTTGGGGATCCTGGGCTGACTGGCCAGAGGCTTTACAGTAACTATCCTAGTTTTAAGGTCATAGCTAGCTATGCCTAGCTGCGCTGCCCTCACGTGGCCACCGTCCACATAGGTGCCTGGGCCCGGCATGAACTCCTCAGGAGCGCATAGCGGCTCGCCGGGCGTCACCAGCCTCGACGCGAACCTCTTAACGGTTTCACCGCTCATCCTTCTAACCTCCTACAAATGTATGCGTCCACCGAGACGTAATATATCCTCCTGAAATGCTCTCTATACACCTGGGGTAAGGGGAAGTTATAGGTTTTCGCCACCACACATCGGAAACCCCGCTTCTCGGCTATGCCGAGTAGGAGTCTCCTAGTATCAGGGTTGGCCTTATGAAGCGTGTAGACCGTGCGGGCTAGCTCTAGCGCCTTCTCGAAGAATACTCTGTCGGCATGCCTCCTAACGACTCCGAAAGGAGGGTTCTGGAGAACTGTGTCCACCATCGATGAAAGGACCAGGTTGCCAACATCGGCCTGGACCACGTGTATCCGTGGGTCCCCCTCAGCCTTCAGCGAGAGAATCCGCAGCGTGTCTGGGTCGATCTCCACAGCCAGGACGGTGGAGGCTCCGAGCATGGCGGCAGCGTACGCCAGGATGCCCGTACCAGCCCCTAGGTCGGCAACGACTCTTCCTTCAATATCGCCCCGGGTATATGCTGTCCAGGCTAGGTCAGCCGCTATGCTGCTAGGCGTAGTGTACTGCTCGTAGGTCTTCTTAGGACTGGGGAATCTCCAGCCCCCGATCTTCTCAAGGGCTAGTTCCAGGTCCTTCTTCCGCACAGGCACCTACCATGGGAACAAATACTTGTCGAGGCTATCGGTCAGAACCATGCGGGCCTCGCCTGGAGTGAGCACGGGTTTATGATAGGCGTAGAGATCGTCTATAGGGAGCCGGGGGCAGGACGTTATTATGAAGGCATCTATCTCAGTGCTGTCTATGTTCCTCAGAACATCGGTATCCAGCTGGTCCACCACGAACCTGTAGTAACGATGCCCTCTCCCCTCTATGAGCC
>WAQK01000073.1 GCA_015520265.1 Pyrodictiaceae archaeon
GGCCAGCCCCTTGACCGCTCGGGCACCCCGGCCCGGGCGTATAGTTTTGACTGACGGGTTTATATGGTTGTCAGCGCTTCTCGGATAAGAGCACCCTGTACCCCTTCTTGGCGGCCAGGGTTTCCACATTGCCGAAGGCCCTCCTCATGGCCCTCTCCACGGCATCGGCTCCCTGGCTCACAACTAGCTGGAGTGTTCCGCCGGGTCTGAGGTGGCGGGGCGCCTCCTCAACCAGTCTGCCAACCACGTTCATCCCGGCGGAGAGCGGGGGGTTGGATATTATGACGTCGAAGGTTATGTGCGAGACTGGGTCGTAGAGGTCGCCGACGGCTACACTTACCCTGTCCTCGACGCCGTTGAGTCTGACGTTGAGCTTCGCCAATTTCGCGGCCGTCGAGTTTATGTCGACCATGTAGACCTTTACGCCGGGCACCGCTTTTGCTATAGTTATCCCTATGGCTCCGTAGCCGCAGCCTACGTCGAGCACCGTTGAGCCTTCGGGTATCCGGGCGTGCTCTATGAGGAGCCTTGTTCCCTCGTCGACGCGGTCGGGTGAGAATACCCCGGGGACTGTTACGAATTCAACGGCCACTCCCCTAATATGGTCTGAGATCAGCTTGCGGGCGCCCAGCCCTCTGGACTTCCTGGAGTAATAATGGGTCATTGCTGCCTCCTTCTCCAGTGCTTGGGATACGTGCCTGGAGGTATTATGACCCTGGCCGTCTTCACGGCCAGGCCCTTCTCAGCCTTGGCTATCTCGTCGGCATCCATGAGGGCCTTGCCCAGTGCGACGAGCTCTCCCTTCAGGGTTAGAATGGCGACTTTTTCGCCTCTCCTGACGGTCTTCTGAAGCCTAGCTATGCCCGGCACAGCCAGGTCGGCTCCATGGGCTATAGCGTCGACGGCCGTGTCGCGGACAACTATTTTCGGCATGTGGCAGACAGCGTACTCTGCGGGGAGTATGACTTTTCGGAGCAGGTCCTCGCTCCCCTCCTCCTTCCACCGATAGAGGGCCTCGGAGACCTCGTGTAGCCTCACCAGGGTTTCGTCCTCCTTGAAGGGCCCTGTCCGTATTCTTCGGAGTTCCCGCATATGTGCACCTACGCCTAGCACCAGGCCCAGGTCGTGGCACAGCTTCCTGAGATATGTGCCAGCCTCGCAGTCCACTATTAGGAGCGCGTATTTGCCCGTGAACTCGGCTAGCCGGATCCTGTGGATCTCCTTGACCCTCACCCTGCGTTTAACCGAGGATCTCAGGGGCGGCCGTTGGTAGACCTTCCCCTCGAACATTTTTATCGCGTTCCTCAGCTCCTCCTCCGCGACGGGGCCGTGGAGCTGCATGACGCAGACGTAGGTCTTCCCCGAGTGCACTATGTTGCCGATAACCTTGGTGGCGTTCTCTAGGGCCACGGGCAGCACGCCGGTTACCTTGGGATGACCCCGCCCCCGCCCGTCAGGTCAGGGGCTCTAGGGTCCCCCCGTGGCCCGCCTTGGATAGGTTGAACATCCTCTTGACCCAGGCCACCACCTCGTGGCTTGTGGGTCCCGGAGGCTTGTCCAAGTTTATGATCCCGTTCCTGATGTAGAGGTCTATGGGCCTCTCGCTGGGTATGTGGCCGTGGTCGGGGCTTGTGTCCTCCTCCCTCTTCACCAGCCACTCCGCCTCGTCGCCGCAGAACCTGCATATCTTCTCCACGAATTCCAGCCCTCTGCTGGTTATGTCCACGCTGATCACCCTGTACAGGTTTAGAAGATTCGGTGGGCCAAATATAACGGTTCCCTGAGAACAGCCGGTCTAGGGTAAAATTCGGGGAGGCTATACTGGGGCCAGCTTGGGCTTGACCACTTCCTTCATGAAGTCGGCCAGCCCCGCGGCTTCGATGGCTTTGAGGACCTCCTCGTCGCCGGCGCCCTTCTCTATCTCTACCTTCTGGGGCAGCGGTTCCAGGTGCTTTATGTTGGCTCTCCTTCTCCGCACGCCGGTGAGCTGTTTGGGCCCTGTCACCAAGACGAAGTTCTCGTCTATGATGTCGACAATGACGCACTTCCTGCCTGCCTCCCTGCCTGCGAGCTTGACGCAGATCCTGCCAACCTCTATCGCGGGCATAGGCTGCACACCTCCCAGCCCAGAGATTATATGATGGCTTTTAGGTGTTTCGATTAGCCGCCTGGCCACGTGTCTTGGAGAGCCTCTTCTCCACGAAGGACCTTATGATCTCGTAGGTCTCCTCTATGGTGAGGTACGTGTTGTCGACCACTAGGTCGAAGAAGGAGAGGTCGGTTATGTCGTAGCCGTAGTATTCGCGGAACCTGGACCAGTTGCTCTGCTCCCTCACTATAGTCTCCCTGAGCACCTCGGGGATAGGGCGGCCCTCCCTCTCGGCTATCCGGCGAACCCTGACGTGGAGGGGCGCCGTAATGTATATCTTGACGTCTGCCACGTACCTGAGAACCCATGCGACAAGGTGGCCCTCCACCACCACGTTGCCCTTCAGGCCAGCCTCAAGGGTCATCCTGTCTATCTCCAGGTCTATGGTGGGATCCTTCTCGGCCAGCCTGCTAAACTCCTCGAGCGTCATCCCTCTCTGCCTGGCGAGGGTGCGGAAGAATGTGCCAGCGGACAGGTAGTCGAGGCCTAGGTCCTGGGCGAGCCTCTTGGCATACGTGGTTTTGCCGCAGCCCGGGGGCCCGCTAATAGCTATCGTAGGGCCCCGCCGGTCTGGCATGGCTGTCAAGGCTGTTGTGCCAACTGCTCCATTATCGAGGCCTTCAGCAGCCTCGCCAAACACCTGTGGCAAAGGTATCCACCGTAAGGTCTTTCGGGCCTCTTAGCCGTTTTGGGTAGCTTTCTCAGCTTGGAGCCCCTAAGCCTGGGAACCCCTGGCAGGGGTTTGCCACAGACGGCGCACTTGGCTGGCCCAGGTTTCCGCTTCTCGTAGTGGGTTACGGTCCTGCCGCCGGGGGTTCTGAGCTGCCGCCTCCTAAGGGATCTTGATCTCAGCGCGGGTCTTACCAAGCTTCATCCCTCCCTGCACAACCATTAGCCCTGGGTCCTGCTTATATTATTAGCGCCCGCCGGGGCCAGGGGTGGCTCGCTGAGCTTCTGGATGAGGGGCATAAAGAGTATATATGATGCTATGAGCACCGTGCTGGCCGGGGTGACCGGGAACCCCTCGATCCTGTAGGTCAGACCCGGGATGTCAAAGGGCACAACGTAGAAGCCGAAGGTCAGGGTCACAATAATTATGGATACCACGTAGAATAGGAAGAAGACCATCACCTTCCTGAAGGTGTATATGAAGGCGAGCCTCTTAGCCCTCTTGGCCTCGGGCTCCAGGCGCTTCAGCTTCCTGACAAGCCTCTTGTCCCGGGGCGAGGATTTCTTGAGGAGCTGGTACTCTGCGATGAGGGTCTTTGCCCTCACGTACTCCGGGTTGTTGGTAACCCTTCTCCCAGCGTAGCTCATTAGGAGTGTGAAGAGGAAGGCCACCAGGACTACTAGGGGGACCACGGCTGGCACCGTGTTAGAGCATCTTCAGGAGCTCTATTATTCTCTTGGCCGCCTCCTCGGCCCGGCCCTCTGGGTTCTTCACCCACACAACGCTGGAACCTGCTGGGACGGCGCTTGCCAAGGCAGTTATTCTGGCGTACTTCATGAGCTCCGCTATATCCTCCACTCCTCCCAGGTCCCGCCTTATCCTGGTCTTATCCTCGTCTCTCATCCTCCTGGCAGCTATGGCCTCCGGGCTGGCCTCGATCAGTATGATGAGGTCGGGCTTCAGTATAGAGACGACGTGGCCTGGGAGGCCGGGCCAGTAGCCCATCGGCGTCTTGACGACAGTGTGGGTGTCCACGATCAGCGCGTCGCCGGGGCCCAGCTCCTTGGAAGCGTGTTCCACTATGAGGCGGGCCGCGACCTCCTGGAGGGCCACCTGCTGCCTGTGCTTGAGGTGCCGCAGCTGGTCGCGGTGCTCTGCGAGGCCCTCCTTTTGGGCAGCTTTTAGCATGAAGTCGCCGAAGTTTAGTATCAGCAGTTTGCCCGGGTAGTGCTGCTGGGCTAGCCTCTCCACGTGGCCGAGCACCGTTGTCTTCCCCACGCCGGGGACCCCGGAGACTATGGCCACGTGGAAGGGGTTTCTGAGGGCCAACTCCATCACTCTCCCAGGAGGCGTCTGAGGAGCGGGTATGCCTCCAGGGCCCTCTCGTAGGCTATCATCGTGTAGTACTGGTATATTATGCCGACGGCCAGCAGTATTCCGGA
>WAQK01000074.1 GCA_015520265.1 Pyrodictiaceae archaeon
ACAGCCTTTCTGAGCTTCCTTGTTTGGCTCATGTTGTGTCAACCATGTATAATTTGTTGTGTGGATAGCAATAAAGATTTTTGTCGGAGTAAACTATACAATAAAGACAGAACATGTTAGCACCGTGATAGCGGGGTTGTCCGGGGTTTGGCCGAAGCTGAGGCTAGGCAGCCTGGGAGCATTATAAGACTGCTGGACGAGTCGGCGATAAGGCTACTCTTCAGGCTGGCCGACCAGATAGTCATTATGCCCAAAGTGAGCCTCACGGGGATAGAATATCCGCAGCTCCGCGACCTGGAGGACTGGGGCCGTGCGATGAAGGTTTTGGAGAAGCACGGCTTCGTGGAGAAGGTGGTGATCACCAGGCTTATCGCCTGCCCTGCATGTGGCTCAGCCAATGTGGCGACCCAGTACAGATGCGTGAAGTGCGACAGCTATAACCTTGAGAGGACGAGAATAGTCCAGCACCTGGTCTGCGGCTACACTGACACCCAGATCAAGTTCAAGAACGATACCTGCCCCAAATGCGGACTCAAGATAACCAATCCTGAGGCGGAGCTCATCTCCCTAGGCGTAGTGTACGAGTGTCTGGACTGTGGGTCCCGCACATCGAGGCCGAAGATGGTTCACAGGTGCATGGAGTGCGACAATATATTCACCTACCGCGAGGCCTCGTACAGGCCAGTCTACGCCTTCAGGGTCACCGAGGAGGGCAGACGCCTCGTCTCCAAAGAGCTTGTAAGGGACGTTGTCAGGAAGGCCCTGGAGACCGAGGGCTTCACCGTGGAGGAGGACGTAACCCTCCCCGGAATGTCGGGCGTCAGCCACAAGTACACACTCGTTGTACGCAGGGATGGCTCCCCCGTTATGGCCATAGACATTATCATGGGTAGGGAGGCCGAGGTCCTGGACGCCATGGTCAAGCGAATGGACCTGGCCCCCGAGATCGAGTATGTTATAATCACCGATAACAGGGCCGCAATAACCCGGAGGATTGCCGGATCCTCCAACATAAGGGTCCTGGACAGGAGGGACGTGGACAAGTTGATAGAGGAGCTAAAGAACATAGTAGGGGGGCGGAGCCTTTAGAGAGGTATGAATCTGTCTCCCCACAACACGACGACCGTTCCTATGACTAGGAATATGAGGGAGTATGTGAGACCGTAGACCATTTTCCCCCTAATTATTTTGCCTGCCAAAAGTCCTGAGAATAGGGAGACCTCGAGGGCCGAGTAGTACATGGCGGCCCTAAAAGCCCTTGGGTCGATTGTCATGGCAGCCTCCAACCCGGGGAGGCCCGAGATCGTGGCCGACAGCCTCAGAAGGAAGGCTGCAGCAATGTAGAATACTACGAGGGCTACGAGGATAACATAGAGGTAGGGTTTCATGGCCGCCGCCCTGTGGGAATCGAAGTCCCTGAGCCTCCCGCTATAATCGGCAGCTAGGCTGATCACGTCGCCGACCCTGCCGCCCGACTCATATGCCTCGACAAATATGTATAGCATCCTCCGCACATCCTTGGGGAGCCCTCGGGACGCCCTCTCATACGCTTCGTAGGGTGCTACGCCGCCCACGACTCCTTGCACAAACCTGTTGACCACCAGCCTTAGCCTCCAGGTAACCCTGGCACTAGCCAGAGCCAGCGCCCTGGTGAGGGTCTCACCGGACCTTATCAATGCAGACACCTCTCTAAGGAGCTTGGGCACGTCAGCCCTCATGGCATTCTCAGCTCTGTATTCCAGCTCGTAATGTATGGCGAGGGGCGCGAGAAAAGCGGCCACGTAAAGCGTTATGGACACAAGCGTCCCGACCTTGTAGGGTAGGGGTATGCCTATCGGCACGGTTTCCGGTGAGAACATGCCTGTGTTGACTGTGACGATAAGCGTTGCCGCCAGGAGCGCTATGCTGGCCATCAGGGCTCTCCGCTGTGTGAGGTTCAAGACTCATGCACCCCTGATATCGCCATGTCTACCATGATTATGATGGCGGCGAAGAAGGCTGGGAGCAGCACGAACATTATTAGGCCCATCAGCATGTTGGGGTCGAAGGGCATAGTCCCTATACCGCCCAGAAACATCAGTATGATGGATGTCAGCAGGGGCATGACGACACCTATAGCTATGTAGAGCTCCATGTATAGGGACAGGTCGTCGACCAGCTTTTTGAGCTTGGCCTCCAGGTTCTTAATGGACTCGTCCAACAGGTTCTTCAGGTATTCTGAGATCCCGTAGCCGCTCTCCAGAATGGTGGACAGCCCCACCATGGCGTGGGAGAGCTGGCGGCTGGGCGTAATCTCGGCTACCCAGCGTAGCGCGTCAGGGGGGCTACGGCCCAGGCCTATGAGTTTTGCAGCCCACTCGAACTCCACGTCTATGCCTGTTAGGTCTCGGCTCTTGTACGCCTTTGTGATGAGGGATACGGGGGGTAGGCCCGCCACTGAGAGGGCGGCGAGTATGGAGTAGAATGCGGGAAGCCTCGCATCGACGAGGCTGGCCCTGTTGCCGTACATCAGTATAGGCGTATATATGATGGCGGCGAACGTGAGGGAACCCGCGGCGAACCCGGCCAACGCGTTGAGTGCCAGCATGAGGAAGCTGTGAACCCTCCAGGCTTCAGGCATGGCTGCATGGAGGTAGAAGTGGAACAGTAGGGCTACGAGCAGCGTAGCCGTGGGCGGCACCACTGTGAGGAGTGCCGCGTAGATCCTATAGGGGATCCGTATCCCGGCCCCTAGCAGGTATTTTTCTATCCACTTGAACCTAGTATAGACGACCTCGTATAGGGCGAAGCGCCTGGCCAGCCTGTAGGCGGCGTATAGGGCCTCTCCTAGCACCATGACGGCTACCCCCATGTCATCTCGGCTGTGCTGGCGATGCTATACACGTCCTCGGGGTGTCTCAGGTACTCTCTCACGATCTTGACGAACTCCTCGTTGTTCTTAACCACCTTGGTGGCCCATTTCAGGACTACAGCCCTTCTTTGGAGCTCCACCTCGACCTGCTCCCTGGTCCACCCCCTCCTGCTGGCGACGAGCTCCATGACAAAGCTCCTCCCTTTGTAGCTCCACGTGTCCGAGGCGGGGTCCCATTCGTAGACCTTGTTGAGTACCACCTGGTCGGTTTCAGGCTCATAGCCTGTTATCTCGGTGACGTCTACGAGTCGCCTGATGATCCCTTCCTCACGCATGAACCTCCTCATGGTTATTACGACTTTTATGGAGGGCATCAGGCTCTTGGGAATATTGATGGGGTGTGTTGTGAGCCTCCTTATGGCCTCCTCCGGGTTGTCGGCGTGGAAGGTTGTGAGGCCGCCGTGGCCCAGAGCGGTGGCTTGGAAGAAGGTGTAGGCCTCCTCCCCCCTGATCTCGCCGACGATGATGTAGTCGGGCCTCTGCCTGAGGGCTGATTTGAGGAGGTCGAAGAGGGTTATGTCCTGGACCCCTGGCTCGAAGCTGGGCCTTGTAACCAGGGAGACCCAGTTCTCGTGTATAAGCCTGAGCTCAGGGGTCTCCTCGACGGTTACGACCTTGGTTTCCGGCGGTATCAGCATGGATATGGCGTTGAGAAGAGTCGTCTTCCCTGAGGCCATGGCCCCCACTATCATCATGCTGGTGAGCTCGCTGACGGCCAGCCATAGGTATGCCGCGACTGTGGGGTCCAGTGTGCCGAACCTTATGAGGTCAGCGAGGCTGTATACCTCCTCGCTGAACCTTCTTATGGTAAAGTTGGCGCCCCTCCTGGAGACGATGTCTAGGTTCATGTGGACCCTGTAGCCCCTGGGGGGGAGGGGGCCCTCGGCTATGGGTTTGGCGGCTGAGATGTCTTGGCCAGCTCTTATCGCCAGCCTCCTGACGAAGGCGACGAGTTCCTGGGGGTCCCTGAAGACCACGTTGGTGGTCAGCCAGCCGTAGTCCCTGTGGTATACGTATACCGGTATACCGGCTCCGTCGCAGCTAATGTCCTCGACGTAGGGGTCCCTGTATATGGGGTCTATGGGGCCGTAGCCTATCAGGTCCCTAAGCGTATAGTAGAGTATCTTTTCCAGCGAGTTCTTAGGCACCTTGACCCCGTACCTGCGCAGGATCCGGAGCACCTGTCTGCCGAGGAGCCTGGAAGCCTTCCCGGAGTCCCCTACCAGGACCTCGATGCCGAACACTCCCTCCTCCATGAGGAGGGTCTTAACCATGCGGAGCAGCTTCTCCTCCTGCTCCGAGAGTACGGGTTCCACGACTTTGTACCTGTAGACGCCGTGCTCGTCGACATAGATCAATACTGAGGCGTAGGGCGGGTTTACGTGGTAGAAGCTCAGCACCTCGCCTGAGACCTTCAGCTTCTCTGCCCTGGCCTCCAATAGCGCCTACCCTCTACCTGATAATTATGCGGTTGTTGGTGATATAACTTAGCTTGCTCATGGCCCGGAGGGCTAGAGCCTCGTGGTGCTCTCGAAGGCTATGCCTCTCTCAGTTATCCTGTAGTTTATCCTGATATCCCTTGAGAACCTCTTCGAGGTCAGCAGCATTACCATCCTCTCGAAGCCCGAGGGGGTCTCCACGGCCCTGAATTCCAGGACCATCTCGGAGAGCTTGGAGACCCAGGAGTATGTTTGGGGTGTGAGTACATTCTTGTCCAGCACCAGGTAGGTCACGACCTGTCTCCCCATCATCTTCTTAAGATAGTCGAAGAGGTGTGAGGGGCTGAGCTCGGAGAGGCCCCTGTAGTCCAGCACTATGGCTGAGAAGCCCTTGGAAGCGTATTCTTCAGCCATGTGGAGCCCCGTGGCTGGCTCCTCCACGTTCTCAACCACCACAGTTTTGCCCAGCTGGACGCGTATGTTTATCCCCGAGATCTCTAGGAGGTAGAGGTAGTCCTCGGGCATCCCCCTGTACATAAGGAGGGCCACCATGCTGCCATTGCTGACCGCCTCCCTGGCCAGCGACGCGACCACCGCCGTGAGCCTAGACTCCGGTGTTCCTAGTATAGTCACGAGGCTACCCTGAGGTACCGGCCCATAGACGTCGCTGAGAACCGGCAGATGCATCCTCATGAACCGGAAGGTGACGGCCATCAGGGCACCCCTCAATTGCGTGGCTCACAGCGACACTCAAT